>JBOGXG010000253.1:0-7345 GCA_050694195.1 Actinomycetota bacterium
CAACAGGACCTCGACGACTCCGGTGCTGCCGGCCATGTAGAGCTCGGCGGCGCGCTCCGAGACCTTCTCGCGGAGACGGACGTTCTTGCTTTTGAGGCTCTCCATCTCCTTGTCGATCTCATGGAGCCGGGTCTCGAGCTTCTCCTCCTCGGCATGCGCGGCTTCGATCTTGGCCGCGGACGCGTCGAGGTCGGCCTGGATGGCATCCATCCTTGCCTGGAGGTCTGACAGCTTCTCCTCCCCCGTGGCGCTGCCCGCGAGAGCGGGGGTGAGGCCGAGTGTCAGGAGCAGAATGGCAACGCCTATCCGGAGGGAACGCCGCCTAGGTTCCGAAGACACGGGTCTGGAAGCTAGCACACGGGACTTATTCGGGGCGAATCTGGGATTCCCTGGCCGGACCCCATCTTTCCTCGTCGGCCCCCCTAAACTGGATCCATGAGGGGCGTGGAGGACTACCTCGAGGAGATCAAGCGGGCCGAGGAGGACGGGGACCGGATCACCGCCACCTTGATCGCCCGGACGCTCGATGTGTCCCTCCCATCGGCCTCCGAGATGCTGAAGCGCCTGGCCGGGGAGGGGTACCTCAGCCGCGAGAAGGGCGGCTCGATCCTCCTCACTCCCGAGGGCCGGCGCCTCGCTCACACCATGCTCCGCCGTCACCGCCTCGTTGAGTGCCTCCTCGTCCAGAAGCTCGGGATGTCATGGCACGAGGTCCACGGCGAGGCGCACAAGATCGAGCACGCGATCTCGGCCCGGGTCGAGGAGGCGATGGCGAAGGCGCTCGATTACCCCGACTACTGCCCCCACGGCCACCCGATCTGCCCGGTGGACCTCCGAGAGCTCCGGCGGCTCAGCGAACTAGAGACCGGGGACGGCGGCGAGGTGGCGCAGATCTCCGAGGTGAAGGAGGAGGTGCTCCCCTACCTCGACTCCATCGGCATCCGGCCCGGCGCGACGGTGAGCGTCAAGGACATCGCCCCCCTCGAGGGCCCGATGACCATCGAGACCGAGCAGGGCCCGACCTCCCTCGGCCGCGAACTAGCCGCCCTCATCCGAGTCACCCCAGGCCCCGGCTAGAGGCCGTAAGTCTTGCCGATGATCTCCTTCATGATCTCGGACGTTCCTCCGCCGATCGGGCCGAGGCGCGAGTCCCGCCACGCCCGCTGAGCCGGGAACTCCATCATGTAGCCGTAGCCGCCGTGGATCTGGACGCACTCGTCGGCGACGTGGAAGGCGACCTCGCTCGTGTACATCTTCGCCATCGCCACCTCGCGGATCGGGTTCTCGCCGCCGGCGTAGAGGCGAAGCGCGTTGTAGGTGAGCGCCCGCCCCGCCTCGATGCGCGTCGCCATGTCGGCGAAGCGGTGCCGCCACACCTGGAACTTGCCGACGGGACGTCCGAAAGCCGAGCGTTCGAGCGCGTACGTCTTCGCCAGGTCGTAGGTTCGCTGCGCGCCGGCCACCTGTCCGAGCGCCATGATCAATCGTTCCCAGGCGAAGTTCTGCATGATCGCGTAGAAGCCGGAGCCCTCGTCCCCCAGACGCGCCGAGTCGGGAACCCGCACGTCCTGCAAGGAGATCTCTCCGGTGTTCCCCGTTCGCCACCCCAGCATCCTTATCCGGCGCGCCTCGAACCCGGGCGTGTCGGTATCGACGACGAACAGGGTCATGCCCTGATGGCCCGCGTCGGGATCCGTCTTCGCCGCGACGACGACGAAGTCAGCCCACGCGCCGTTCGTGATGAATGTCTTCGAGCCGTTGATCACCCAATCCTGGCCGTCGCGTCGAGCGCGCGTCTTGATGCCGGCGACGTCGGAGCCGGCATCCGGTTCCGTCACACCCAGAGCCCCCACCAAGCGGCCCTCGAGTGCGGGCGCCAACCAACGAGCGTGCTGCTCGGCATCACCGAAGTTGTAGACGTACAAGCATGCGAGGTCCTTATGCGCGCCCAGCGATGACGAGACGCCCGCGGAGCCACACATCGCGAACTCTTCAGTCACCACCGCGTCGGCCAGCGCATCGGGGCCCGATCCGCCCACGTTCTCCGGGTACTTCATCCCGAAGAGGCCCAGCTCTCCCACGCGGCGGAAGAGCTCGCGCGGGAACCCCTCGTCCGCCTCCCATGCCTCGGCATTCGCCAGGATCTCCTTTTCGACGAAGGCGCGGACCGAGCGACGCAGTTCCTCGTGCTCGGAAGAGAAGAGGTCGGGGACGGTGGACACTTAAAGCCCCTCCATCCTTCCGATTATCTCGCGCATGACTTCGTCGGTACCGCCGCCGATGCGGATGAGACGCGTGTCGCGCCATGCCCGCTGGATCGGGAACTCCATGGCGTATCCGTAGCCTCCGAATATCTGCAGAGTCTTGTCGGCCACCTTCCACGCGACCTCGCCGGTCAAGAGCTTCGCCATGGAGATCTCTCGCACCGGATACTCGCCCTTGTTCACCTTCCACGCAGCGGTGTAAACGAGTTGTTGCGCGGCCTCGATCTCGGTCGCCATGTCGGCGAGGGCATGCCTTATCACCTGGTGCTTGCCGAGCGGCCTCCCGAACGTCTTGCGCTCGTTCGCGTAGGCGAGCGCGGCTTCCAACATGCGCTTCGCTCCCTCGATCGTGCCGGCGGCCCCGATGAGGCGCTCCCCCTGCAGTTCCCAGGAGATGTTGTAGAAACCCTCGCCCTCCTTGCCCAGCAGGGCATCCTCCGGGACGAACATGTCGGTGAAGGTGATCTCCGCCGTATCGGACGTCAGCATCCCGACCTTGTGCAACGTGCGCGCGACCTCGAAGCCGGGTGTATCGGTATCGATCACGAACAGCGATATGCCGTGATGGCCCGCCCCCCTATCGGTCTTAGCGACCAAGGTCATCGCCTGAGCGCGCCGTCCGTTCGTGATGAAGATCTTCCGCCCGTTTATGACCCAGCCGCCATCGACCTTCGTAGCCGTCGTCTGGATGTTCTGGACGTCCGAGCCGGCGTCGGGCTCGGTTATACCGAGGCAGAAGATCTTCTCGCCCCTCAACGCGGGGACGAGGTAACGCTGTTTCTGATCCTCGGTCCCGAACTTAAGGACCGGAGGGACGGCCATATCCGTCTGCACCGCGACCGCCATCGCCACGCCGCCCGAACCGCAGCGGCTCATCTCCTCGCCGAGCACGATGTTGCAGAGGTAGTCCCCGCCCCCGCCGCCGTACCGTTCGGGATAGGAGAGACCGAGGAAGCCGAGTTCCCCGAGCCGGTTGAAGACCGAGTCCGGGAAGTCCTCCTTCGCCTCCCACTCTTCGGCATGCGGAGCGAGTTCGCTCTCGACGAAGCCTCGGATCGAGCGACGCAATTCGTCGTGCTCGGCGGAAAAAGGCCAGCGCGCCATGAGCGCAAGTATGACCGTCCCGCAAGGCAAGGACTAACCCGACGGAAGGGGCATGATTGACGTCATGCGGAGGCTCCACGCGATCATCCCGGTCCTCGCCGTGGCTGTGGTGACGGTCGGCTGCGGGTCGTCCTCGCCCGGGTCTGCTCCCGACGTCGCCGCGTCCGCCGACATCCGGACTCCGGAGGTCGACGCGACCAAGGAGGCGCGTAACACGAGAGCCGGCAACGAGGCCGAGCCCACCTGGACGGGCCCGAACTTCGAGGTAACGACCTTCGACGGGGACACGTTCGAACTCGCCGCCCAAGCCGGTCGTCCGGTCGTCATCAATTTCTGGGAGTCGTGGTGACCCACGTGTCGCGGGGAACAACCCCATCTCAACCAGTTGGCTGAGGAGTTCGAAGGAGAAGTGGTCTTCTTCGGCGCGTCCAACAACGACACGGTGGAGGACGGACGCGCCTACGTCGAGGAATTCGGTGTGCCCTACGACCTCGCCCTCGCTCCCGAGGTATGGGAGCTGTTCGGTAACCCCTACCGCCCGACGACGATCGTCTTCGACGCGACGGGACGAGAGGCGCAACGGGTCGACGGTCCGATCACCTACGAAGGCCTCAAGGAAACACTGGAGGGCCTTACCTCCTAACCACACAAACATGTCACCGCTGAGTACCCATGCGGTAGTCAATCGTGACAACTAGGCAAGTTCCCGCCGAGAGAGGGGCGAGCCATCGGAGCTGAGGTAGCGCCCTCATACCGATTCACTCAAGCAGAGCGCGCGCGATGATCATCTTCTGTATCTCCGAGGTACCTCCGCCTATGGAGATCAGCTTCGCGTCGCGCATCGATCGCTCGATCGGATACTCCTTGATGTAGCCGTAGCCCCCGAAGATCTGCGTCGCCTCGGTGGCGTTGCGCATCGCGGCTTCCGCTACGAAGAGCTTGGCAACGCTCGCCTCGATCTGATGCGGCAGGCCCTCTTGCTTCAGCCACGCCGCCTTGTAGAGCACCAGTCGCGCGGCGTCGTAGTAGGCCTTCATCTCCGCGATCTTGTGCTGGATCGCTTGATGCTTCGCGATGGGCTTTCCGAAAGCCTTCCGTTCCTTGGCGTAGTCGATCGCGGCATCGAGGGACGCTCTCATCCCACCGATCGAAGAGGCGATCATCACGGTCCTCTCCCAGTCGAAGCATTCGAAGGCGACCTGCCACAGCGCGGCCCCCTCCTGGCCCAAGAGCGCGTCCTCGGACACCCGGCAGTCGTCGAAGTGCAACAGTGACAACGGCGATGAACGTGTACCCATCTTGTCGAGGTCCCGCCCCACGGAGAAGCCCGGGTTCTCCGTCTCGACGATGAAGGCGGAGACTCCCTGCCCCGGGCCCGCGTCGGTGTCCGTGACGGCGATGACGATCACAGTGTCTGCGATGGAACCGTTCGTGATGAAGATCTTCGAGCCGTTGATCACCCAGTCCGAACCGTCCCGGCGCGCCGAGCACTTGATGGCCGCTGCGTCCGATCCGGCCTCGGGCTCGGTTATCGCCATCGCTCCGATGAACTCGCCGCTGCAGAGCTTCGGGAGGTACTTCCGCTTCTGGTCCTCGTTGCCGTGGAGATAGATGGGGACCGTTCCGATCGTGATGTGTGCCCCCACCGACAAGCCCAGGCCGGCATCGTGCCCCGACTCCGCAAGCGCCTCGAGCGCGAGACAGGTCGTCACGATGTCCGCTCCCGACCCGCCGTGCTCCTCGGGGATCGGCAGGCCGAGGATCCCGAACTCCCCCAGCGCGTTCCATACCGAGCGATCGAAGCGCCCGGCGACGTCGCGCTCGTGCGCACCGGGCTCCACCACCCGCGCGCCGAACTCTTGCACCGACTTGTAGAAGGCCAGTTGCTCCTCTGAGTGCCTGAAGTCCAATCTGCTCAGCTCTATTCGAGTTCGGACGCGAGCCGCAGACCGACATAGCAGGCGCCGGCGGCGGTCGCGAGCCCTATCAACCGGCGGAGCGGTGGCAGCTTCCCGAACGATCCGAGGGTCGACACCGTGTCGGAGGCGTCCGCCAGAGCCTGAGCCTCCAGCCACGGCCGCGCCGGGCCCTCTCCATCCAGCGCGCGCAGCGTCCCGAGACCGAGGGCGATATCGCGCGCTCCCATCCCGCGGACGGCGATCGCCGACACCGCCGTCTCCGAGTGCTCACCCGTCCACATCCGGCCGAACCGCCGGGGTGCGAGGACCGCACCCACACCGAGAACCACCCGACCGAGCGAAAGGATCTGCGCGAGTTCCTTGGCTTCGATGTCGATCTCATCCATCTCGAAGAGCCCTCCTTAGTAGTCGGCGGTCGTGGCGCCAGGCGAAATCCGCGTCATCGAGTTCATCATCAGTGAGCCACAAGATGTCGGCGACATCGTCTGCCGGCGAGGGGTCTCCCGAGACCCACCGAGCCTTGAAACCGAGGGACAGCACGGCGTCGCCATCTTCACCGTACAGATGCGGAGCCATGCTGAGGCAATCCTCCACCTCTGCTTCGATCTCGATCCCGAGTTCCTCTCGCACCTCACGCTTGAGCCCGGCGATCGGTTCCTCGAAAGGACCGAGGAACCCACCGGGAACATCGAGCTTCCCTTTCTCCGGCTCCCTCGCGCGCACGGTGACGAGAGCCCGGCCATCCTTCACGATGGCGGCCCCCACCGTCGGTGCCATGTTGCGGTACCAACTCCGATCGCATCGCGAGCAACGTGATCCACCTTCGGCATCGGGCGCGCCGAGTCCGGTCCCGCAGATGGGGCAGAACCTGAAACCCATCATCTCTCGCGTGACGGCTCCGGATGCAACCCTCGCTCTGCCTCTTCGAACCGTGCGAGCGCAAAGAGAAGGTCGGAAACGCGATTCAGGTAACGGAGGACCTCGGGATCGTCCAAGAACCCCTCACGAGACATCGCCACGGCGAGGCGCTCGGCGCGCCGGACGATGGAGCGGGCCAGATCCAGACCCGCGGAGCCGAGGCTCTCGCCCGGCAGTAGGAACTCCTGAGGCAAGGGATGCCGCTCGAGCAGAGCGTCGATATCTCTCTCCGCGACCTCAGTCATGCCGGAGGTCACCTTTGACACGCCTTCCTTCAGCTTGTTCTGGTTGTCCATACTCGTGGCGAGTTGTGCCCCCACAACGAACATCTCCCGCTGCACGCGGATCGCGATGGCCTCGACCTCGACGACGAGCCCGGCCCCTCGAGCGAGGCCCAGCGCGGAGACGGTTTCGTCGAGCGTGCCGTAGACGTCCGTTCGGATGTCGTCCTTGCCTACGCGGCCCCCATAAAGGAGCCCGGTGGTCCCGTCGTCGCCCTTCTTCGTGTAGATCCTCATGCCGAAAGACCCTATCCGCCCGGCCGAAAGACCCTATGAAGCCGTCGGCCTCCTCTGTAATGTGGTCGGGTCATCCCCACGTGGGGGAGACCTATAGAAGGAGGGGTTCCGTTTTGAAGAAAAGGCCCTGGTTCGTCGTAGTTGTCCTCGTTCTCGCGTTGTTCGTCGCGGCATGTGCCGAAGAGGAAGACGATCCCGACGCGGGTGGGGGCGGAGGCGATCAGACCGAGCAGGTCGATTTCAAGGCATGCATGGTGACCGACACGGGTGGGATCGACGACAAGTCGTTCAACCAGATCGGTTACGCCGGCCTGGAGCAAGCGCAGGAAGAGCTCGGGATCGAGATCGCCTTCCTCGAGTCGCAGACCCCCAACGACTTCGAGCCGAACATCAACGCTCACATCGAGGCCGGATGTGACCTCATCGTCACGCAGGGATTCTTGCTGGGAGAAGCCACCGCGGCGGCCGCCGAGGCCAACCCAGACCAGAACTTCGCGATCATCGACTTCGACTTCTTCGACGCAGAGGCGGGCGAGGACATCACCTTCGACAACGTGAAGGAACTCACCTTCAAGACCGATGAAGCCGCCTTCCTCGCCGGATATCTGTCGGCAGGGATGAG
>JBOGXG010000254.1:0-1699 GCA_050694195.1 Actinomycetota bacterium
GATCGGGAGTGCGCAGAACGCAAGCGCCAATGCCCTTTTCATACCATTTGCCCCCTTCGATAGTCCTGTCGTTCCGAGGGGCCAACATAGGCAGGAACTGGTTGGAGGTGTAAGAGGGTTGAGGGCGAGATGGTCCATCCGAACCACGGGTTTAGCCATGCCGAAGGATCGAGCGTCCTTCGATGTGACTAGAGCGATAGCTTTGTCGTAGTTCGTCGTCTCCGGGAGATATCGGTCCGGGTAAAGAGGGCTGCGGTGACACACGATCTTGAGGCCGTTCAGAGGAAGATCATCGATCTCTACGAGAGTGAGAGATATCAAGAAGCATTGGGCCTCAGCCGCAGCGTGCAAGAAGCCTATCCCGCTAACGCTAGCTATTGGAGCGCCTGCTTGCTGTCTCTGATGGGGGAACGCGAACAGTCCCTCACAACCCTTGAGCGAGCACTTGAAGCGGGATGCTGGTGGTCGCCGCTCGCCCTTCGCAGGGATCCTGACCTCGAGCCCCTACGTGGCGATGACCGATTCACGCGTGTCGTTGATGCAAGCGAGGGGAAATGGCGAGCCAGCTTCCGCGACGAGCCAGAACTGCTGATGTTCCCACCGAGTGAGAAAGATTGGGCGCGGGACCGGTGTCTGGCCCTGGCAGAGCAGGCGCGCGTGGTGGGCCTGCCGTGGCACATCGAAGCCGTCCCTGGGATCGGACACAAGATCCCGGATGATTTCCCTTCTCGATCCCGTCGAGCGATGGATTTCCTTCTGTCCACTCCACACGACGACGGCGCTCGACGACGACCTTGAGAGAGGGCAGATCAGAGCTCAACTGCGGAGATCGGTGAGATGCGCGACGGTCAGGTGCGTGCGGGGTTGCTCCAGTCGAGCATGTTGCTCAACAACGTGTAGCCCGTGTAGGTGACTGCATAGTTCTGGAGACCGTAGGGGTGATAGAACTCCTCGGTCGGATCGGGGAGCAGCGCACCCAATAGGCGGATGCGGCCCTTATCGACCGGCAACTCTCCATAGATCGTCCTGCCCTCACCGTTGGTTCCTGCCGTGTAGCCGCCGGCCTCTTCCCACGCTGCCTGATCGACGGTCCAGTTAGGGGCGTTGTCGCCTTCATCACCGAAGGCGTAACCGATCGGGACGGTGTCGAAGGTTTGGCTCGCGACCCCGCGCAGGCCCTTGTTCAGGGGATGTTCTCGATCGGTGAATTCCTCGACCGAGCCGACGTAGTACTTGTTCATCGCGATGCTGTCCCGGGGGAGCAGATCGATGTTCCGGAAGGCGTGCTTGACCGCGGCGTCGGTGACGATCAGGTTTCCGCCGGCTCGGACCCATCCTTCCAGGATCCTGTAGTACTTGGGCTCGTTGGCCCGCCCGGGCATCCCGCGGTTCGCGAGAACGATGCTGTCGTATCCATTCAGGGCTTCCCGACGTTTGACGATCTCTTGCACCGTCAGCTTCTTGAGAGGCGAGCTCGCGTATCTGTTCAGGTCTTTGAAGAAACGCATCCGAGTAACTTTGTAGGAACGCTGCTCGACCTTAGGGTCTGCCTCTGGGTCGGTGAACCCTGCACCGTTCGCGTCGGAGTCGGTGATCACTTTGGGGTCGAAGACGTATGCGGCGCGACCTCCAACCTTGAAGGTGTGGGTTCTCTTGGCGACGGCCTGCTTGAACATGGTGAAGTTGATCGCCCTTACAG
>JBOGXG010000255.1:0-13024 GCA_050694195.1 Actinomycetota bacterium
CTCGTCAAGCTCGTGAGCTTGATACTGCCGGCCAACGTCCCGTCCGCCGGCGTGGCGCGCAAGATCGGGATGGAGATAGAGCGCGACGTGGATCACAAGGGACTTCGCCACAACCTCTGGGCCCTGACCAAGCCTCCCGGCACCGGCCTCAGGGGATGACGACGCCTCCGCTCGAGAAAGCGACGTCGGCGACATCGATGACGCCCTCGAGCATCCGCGAGAAGCGGAACTCGACGGTGGTGATGTCGGTGAGGTCGACGCCGGTGAAGTCCTCGAGCGGGAAGCGGACCTGATTCAAGATCACGTGGCCGCGGGCGCGCCGGCGCTCGGAGAGTTGCTGGCGCAGCGCCTCGTTCCCCACCTCCGACGCGACCACTTCGGAGGTGTTACCCGACCCGTCGATCAGCGCGATCGCGAGATCCTGATACCTCACCCCCGAATTAGCCTGATAACCGGGCGGCATCGCGGCGCGGAACTGGAAGGCGTCGAATCCACTTACGTCCCCGGTGCCGACCGGTAGATCGAGGCTCAGGCGCGCGGCGTGGTCCGACCACCCGAGGATCCCCTGGCTCAGCCCGGGCAAGTGGATCTCATTGAACGAGAAGCGATCCGGGAGACACGGAGCCGTCTCGGTGTCCGCGCACCACGCATACCGGGCAAGGCCCTCCGGCCTCACGTCACCGCCCAGGTGGTTCTCGGTTAGGTCGTGTGGGCTGGTGAAGCGGAGCAGATCTCGCCTATGCGTGGGGGTGTCGGGAGCGTGGTAGCTGACGAGGGTGCTCATCGGATCGAGCGTCGTGGGCACGGACTCGCCGATCCACATGGGATCTATCGACAGGTCGTTCTGAACGTAGCGACGGAGGTATCCGACGATGTAGGCGCGCCCGATCTGGCGTTGCGGCCTCTCCGCGAGTCGTTCGCCGCAACTGGCGAAGTCTCCGTCGTCGGACCCGCCGGGGTAGGGGGACGACGGCGACCACACCTTGTTGAAGAAGTTGTGATTGGCTCCGAACACGGTGATCGTGTGCTTGGGAGTGGGGTCGCCGGGGACGCTGTAGCGGGAATCGTCGAAGAAGTGCACGCCCTGCAGGTCGGAGACGTCACCATCACAGGTCGGAAGCATCGTCGCGAACGTCACGTTGTTGATGGTCGTCCGCGTGAAGTCGACGGGCGCGAGCGCGAGGACAGCATCTATCCCATAGGGATCGGCGCGCTCCTCGTCGACGGTCCTATGCCACACCACTCCCTCGCCTCCGCGGGAGTGACCCATCGTCCCGATACGCGTTAGGTCGACCTTGCCGACGAAGGTGTCTCCGAACGGCCCCCCGCCGACGGTGGACCACTCGCTCCAGAGGTCGAGGTGTTTCTCGAGCAACTCGCCACGCTGCCGCATCCCGGTATCGGAGACGCGGTCACCGAGTGCGTTCACTCCGTTCGCGCTTACCGACACGACGATGAAGCCATGACTCGCGAGGCGCTTCCCGATGTAGTCGTAGCCGGCGTAGTTGGGGATCGGACTGAAGCCCTCGCGACACGGCCATTCGAAGCGGGTGCGTCGTTCACCCTTGTAGCAGGTGACGTGGTTCCCGTGGAGGAAGAGCGCGACCGGGTAAGGACCGTCGGGGAGGCCGGTGGGGTAGTGGACGCTACCGGTGAGCTCGATCTTGGCCCCGATGTCGGTCGGTTGGAAGACCTCATCCCCGAGGTCGTAAACCGCGGCAGTCACCTCGTAGGGCCCTGGATCGCTCGGGTCGGGCATATCTCCCGGGACGGCGCCGGTGGCGCGGGGCAGTGTCCTCGTCCCTCCGGCCGAACCGGATCGGCCCCCTTCGTAGTCGACGTCGATCGTCGCGCTGGTGACCGCGCGATCGAGGGTGATGGTGCGGATCGCCTTCTGGCTCGGCGTGGGGATGCCGTAGCCGACGAGGGAGTCGCCGGCGAGGACCTCGTAGCGGAGCGCGCGGGGTGGGAAGTCACCTTTGACACGGACCCGGTAGAGGACGATCCGTTCGTCCTCGTCCCTCACGACGACGCGGGTGACTTTCGTGTCCGCCCCGCGGCGGACGACCCGGCCGGGTGCGTCGAGCGCCTTGGCGTAGACGTCGGGGGGTATCGACCCTTCGCCTCCGGGCCGTGCCTCCGGCCCGCTGAGGGGGCCGAGGGAAACGGCGAGCGCGACCGCCACGACGACTGCCGCGGCCTTCCTCCGGGTGAACCGTTGCTCGATCGACATGACTCCTCCTTCGCTAGGGGAGCCTGGATCGAACCTCACACCCCTCAACCGACCTCGCCGTGAGTACACGACACGTTGCTAAGACGTTGCAAGAGGGTGCGTTGGTTTCGTCGGCGCGCGGCCGACCGATGCTTGTTTAGCTGGGACTGCCGCCGCCGACCTGACCGTGGAACGCGGCCTCGGTTATCCCCTCATCCGTGTTGCATTGCGTGACGTCGGCATCGAAGGCCAGCAGCGCCATGACGTCGTCCCCCGTCTGCGCGGTGTCGGAGTTGCTCTTCCCCACGGTGCCGGTAAGGAAGACGGCGGCGGCGACGTCCTCGGTGGTGAACTCGAGGGTCGTCTTCGTGCCGTCGTCCCACTTCATCTTCGCCACCCCCTCGGCCTGGCTGGACGCGCAGGTGGCCTCGTGAACCACTCCCTTGGCTGTGACCTTCCCGCCGGAGGCATCGCTGTTCGAGGACTGGCAACCCGACAACTCGCCCTTGAAGACGAACTTCAGCTCTTGTGGCTCGGAGTTGAGCCCGGGCTTGAACTTGGCCGCGCCGTCGACCGTGCACGTGAAGCCATGCTGCTCCGCGGCGCTCGTCGTCTGCGGCAATAGCACGACGGCGCCGGCCGCCAGGATCGCCAATAGCTTTCTCACGGTCGCCTCCTGTTGTCTTTGGGGATGAGGACGTGCGGCGATCCCGCCGCAGTCACGAAGTGCCTACCCCCGGATATCTTTCGACAAACGAAGGGCCGACTCCTACTCGCCCATCACCTTGATGATCAAGCGCTTGTCCCGCTGGCCGTCGAACTCGCAATAGAAGATCGCCTGCCAGGGTCCCAGATCGAGCCGGCCGCCGGTGATGGGGACGATGACCTGGTGGTGGACCAAGAGGTTCTTGAGGTGCGCGTCGCCGTTGTCTTCGCCGCCTCGATGATGGCGGTAATCGCCGGGATCCGGTCGTAGTGCTTCGCTTAGTTGTGTCGAGGAAGGTTTCCAACTCGGCGGAGCGATCTTATCGAGCCACTCCATCACGTCCTCCTGGAGACCGGGCTCGTCGTCGTTCACCCAAACGGCGGCGGTGATGTGCATCGCCGAGACGAGAGCCATGCCTTCCCGCACGCCCGCCTCGTCCACGGCCGCCTGAACGTCATCGGTGAGCCGGATGAACTCCCGCCGCTCACTTGTATGGAACGTCTTGTAGACCGTGTGCGCCTTCATCGATCTCGTCTCCTTGTCTTGGGAAGGCGATGCCTCCCTCTCCACTAGTCTTGGCGGATGGCCGATCCTCTGGAGCAGCAGGCGATAGCCGATCTCAATACGAAAGCTAACCTGGGCCGGCTCCTCGACGAACTGGCGGAGAATCCCGAGCGGATCGAGTCAATAACCGAGCGCGTCAACGAGGTGTTCGAGGAGGAGAGAACGATCCTCGTTCTGGACATGAGCGGCTTCACCAAGGCCACTCAGCGCGGCGACCTGATCTCTTACCTACTGATGATCAATCAGATGCAGAGGCTCGCGATACCGACCGTCGAAAAGTACGGCGGCATATTCGTCCGAGCGGATCACGACAATCTCACGTGCCTCTTCGACGAGGTGGGGCCGGCGATAGATGCGAGCCGTTCCATAACGAGCAGACTTGAGACGGTGAACGTGGTGCTGCCGGCCGACAAGGAGCTCTACGTCGCGATCGGGATCGGCCACGGCCGGATCCTGAACGTCGAGAACGAAGTCGTCTACGGCAACGAGGTGAACCTAGCGTCCAAGCTCGGCGAGGACATCGGTCAGCTTGGGGACATCCTCTTGACGGAGAGCGCCTATGCGGAGATCGCCGACGACGTCTCCTGCACCGAGAAACTCGTGAACGTATCGGGGATCGACCTCCGCTACTTCTCCGTCGATCCCGCCTGACCGGGCTCGGTCCTTCTCTGTCCGCGCACCCTTAAGGATAGGCCGGGCGCGCCTTCTGATGATTTGTCATAGATCGTCTGTCGTCTGCCGGTGTGGCGCGAGGGGAATCGGGCCGCGCTCGCCGAACCTTCACCTCATGCATCCTGAATGGAAACGGTCCCTTGTTGGGTTCGCGATCGTGGCGGCGCTAATGGGCCAACTCGTGCCCGTCGCGGCGAATGAGCCGCCATCGTGTCGTGGAGAAGCAGCGACGATCGTGGGGTCGGAAGCCGCCGACGAACTGACAGGCACGGAGGAGCGGGATGTGATCGTGTCATCGGGAGGCGACGACACGATAGTTCTCCTGGGCGGAGCGGACCTGGTCTGCTCGGGTTCCGGCGACGACGCAGTCGAGGGAGGCAGAGGACGAGACATCCTCGAGTTGGGCTCCGGCGACGACGTGGCCGATTCGGGTGAGGGCTACGACATCATCTCCGGAGCGCTCGGCGCCGACGAACTGCATGGCGGCCGGGGCGGCGATGCTCTCTTCGGCAGCGACGGCGACGACGTCATCTACGGCGATCCGGGGCCTGACGCGATCTTTTCGGGAGACGGCGATGACGAGATCCATACGGGCGGAGGTAACGTGAGCGTCAACGCCGGCTCCGGAGACGACCTCATCGTCGGGTCCGTCCTCGGGACCCCGATCTTGCTCGGCCAGGGAGGCGGCGACCGCATCTGGGTGGGTCCAGGCGGCGGCATGGCGGAAGGCGGCGCCGGCGACGACCAGCTGATCGGTGGCGCCCCCCTTACTTTCTTACTCGGCGGGCACGGGTTCGACACCTGTGCGCGAGGAGATGTCATCCGCGACTGCGAGGCTGCCACCCCGATCTAACCGCCAACATGGCCACCTCTCTAACCAAGTCATCGTCGAAGCCTGGTCCAGCGATTCATGAACGACGTACTACCGAGCGGCTCTTAGACGACAGCGGTGCGGGCGGCGGAGGCGTGAGTTTGCCGGCCAGTCGGTCGCGCTTCGTCTTCTCCTGATGACAGGGCCAGCAACGGGGGCCGAGATTGCCGTGGGATGTCGGCCCCCGGGCGTTGCGCGGCTCGATGTGGTCGAACTCGGTACCGAACCTGTGGCCGCAATCGATGCAGGCGACCCCCTCGAACTCAGGTGGGTCGCCCAACTCCAGCGCCACCTGCACCTCGACCGGGATGTGCTTGGTCCAGCGCTTGAAGTGACGCAGATCCTTGCCGTCGTAGAAGACGCCGTTCAGGAAGGCGTCCTCGGCTATCTCTCGGGCCACCTCCGGATCGACGGGGCCGACACCGGGTAGCTTGCAGACCTCGCCGTCGTTGACGTCGGTCCAATCGCGCTTCACGACCTCGTGGCTCACCAACACCACCAGTTCGGGGCGGGACGAGTGCGGTCTCACCGCGTTGCCCGAGAAGATCTTGCCGTAGGCGTCGGCCAGGTGCCGCTCGAACAGCTCCTGCTCGCCGTCCTCTTTCGCGGCGCGGTAGAGGCGCGCGGCTTCCGCCTCGGCCCGGTTGACCAATGGAGTGCCGACGTGCGGCTCCAACCTGAGGTGGACGTTCACCATCCCGAGGTCGTCCGAGTAGCTTCGCCCCGAACGAGCGGCACGTTGCCGGGCCCCGAGGTCGCGATGTTGCTCCGTCTCCAGCACGGTCCTTCGCGCCTTGTCCCGGAGCACCTGGAACGACTCCGTCGCCGCCGTCTCCAGCAGCGCCGTAGCGGAGCCGGGCGCGGCCTCCTCGGCGCGCACGATCTCGGCGGCCTGGTCCAGCGAGATATCACCGCCGGCGAACGCCGCGGCCACCTCGCCGCTGTCCCGGAGAGACCGACCGGTCGCGATCACGGCCTTGGCCTTGCCCACCGAGGTACCCGCCACCCGGGCCGCTTCCTCGGCGTCGTCGAGCTTGCGGGTGAGCACGGTCTCGCCGTACTCGGCGATCTTCTTCAGCCGGGCGTACTCCGCGCGCAGCTCGCGCGCGGCCTCGACCGTCATGAGTTCCGGCTCGAGATCGGCGTTGCCCTTCTCTCCGAAGGAGATCGCTTCGGCTATGTAGCTCTTTGCCATGCCCCCATCATGACGAGGGGGTACGACGAAAACGCGCCCGTTTCAGGGCGTCCGAGAAGAAAGTTGCGATTTCTCTCGAGGTATCGGGTTGCCTCACCGGCCGCTTATCCCTTCGTCGGCTAGCTCCCGCGCTCCTCCTCGAGGCCCTCGACGTAGCGGTGGAAGGCGAGGTGGTCGGAGCTCACCTCGGCCGATTCACCGTCCTTGGTGAGCTTCACGGTGTCGGTGGGGCCGCCGGGAGCGCTCGGGTCGCTCGTGATGTCGGTGACCTCCCAACCCTCGTCCAGCAGGGTCCTCAGACGTTCGAGCTCGGGGTCGTCCCCCCATCCGGCCACTTTTCCTCCTCGATGTCGCCGATCGCTTGTATCGCCGGCCCACAAAGGTTGTCCCCGGCGGTTCGGCGGCGGCCACATTACTCGACCTCGTCAGGCGGTCGCCGGAGACCCAGGGTTTGCCAGCTTGCTTGCAAGAGTTAGCAAAGCCGATACCATGCCCGTCCTGTAGAGCCCTTCCGGCCCCCCGACGGGGCCGGCCCGCCCGAGCATGGGCGGGAAGACCGGCCGGTCCCAGTCGAGGACCCCGGCGGTAGCAGGCGGAGCCCCCAGCTTCGCTCACCAGGGCGAAAAGTCGAACGGAAGGAGACGCGATGTCGCGCCTACCAACCGGTCGCTCGCGCGCCGTGACGGTGCTCGCAGTGATCAGCGTGATCGTGGGTCTGTGGCCTGCCCTCGGACGCGCGCAGACCCCCACCCCCGAGCCGGTGATCGATAGCGCCCCTCGGCTCGTGGGCTTCTCCACCAAGGCCACGATCCGAGGACATCTCGAGGACGGGACCCCCGGCGACGAGGTGCTTCTGCAACGGCGCCGTGGCGAACGCGACTGGAACACAGTCGCGGAGCGCACGGTCTCAAGTGACGAGCACTTCAAGTTCCGTCGTCGCGACATGCGTAAGTCGACGTTCTACCGGCTGGTGTGGAAGGACGAGGCGACGGGCGTGCGGACGAAGAGCGACACCGCGCGGGTGGAGGTCCGGCCTCGACTGACTTTCAGGGTGAAGCCGCGTCACGTCTACAGGGGCCGGCGCGTCCGCATCGCCGGCCATCTCCTCCCGACCCTTAGGGAGCGGCGCAAGGTCACCGTGGAGCAGAGGGTCCATGGCCGGTGGAACGCCGTGAAGAGGCTCGCCGTTCGCGGCGGAGACTTCTCGGGGCGGATCCACGCCCGCCATCGTGGACACAGGAAGCTGCGGCTTGTCTTCGGCGGCGACAAGATCAGCGCTCGAGCGAAGAACACGAAGCCCTACACGATCTACGAGCCCGATCCTGCCACCTGGTACGGCCCCGGCTTCTACGGGAACCGGACGGCGTGCGGCCAGACGCTCACGACCGGCACGCTGGGGGTCGCGCACCGTACCCTCCCCTGCGGGACCAGCGTGAGCCTCCTTTACCGCGGCCGCACCGTGACGGTGCGGGTCATCGATCGCGGTCCCTATTCGTCGGCCGACTGGGACCTCACGAGACGGACCGCCGAGCGCCTCCGCTTCAGTGGGAAGGACGATGTAGGCGTCACGCGCTGAGACGGCCGAGAGCCGGGGGACCGCAGGTCCCCCGGCTTCTTCCAGCGCAGATATAAACTTGGCGCACTTTGGGAAGAGCCCTGGTACTGAACGCCTCGTACCAGCCGCTGTGCGTCGTTCCGGTGCGGCGGGCGCTCGTCCTCGCCCTCAAGGAGAAGGCGGACGTCCTCCATACGAACGGGCTGGTATTCAGGTCCGAGATGCTGGAGCTCCACGCCCCGAGCGTCGTCAAGCTCCGGTACTTCGTGAAGGTGCCCTACCGGTCCCGAGCGTCCCTGTCCCGGCGCGCGGTGTTCGTCCGGGACAACTTCGAGTGCCAGTACTGCGGGGGCCGGGCGGAGAACGTCGATCACGTGGTGCCCAAGTCCAAGGGCGGGGGCCATACCTGGGACAACGTCGTCGCCGCCTGCCGGCCCTGCAACTCTCGTAAGGAGAACCGGACCGCCTCCGAGGTCGGGCTCACCCTCCGGCACCCCCCTAGGCGCCCCCACGACAGCGTGTGGATCATGGTCGCGGTCGACAACGTCGACCCCGCGTGGGAGCAGTACCTCGCCTTCCCGGGCAAGCCGAAGGCCAAAAGGCTCTAGCTCGCGGCAACGCGCGCCGGGGCCTTCGCCATCTCACTAGACCACAACGGTTAACAACCCTTTTCAGGGGCCACTAATTACATATACGTAATTAGGGGGGGAAGCGTTGACTTTAGGGTGCGCCGGGGACTACCTTGACCACGAAGTGGAGCGAATTGGAGGGAAATGGTGAGAAGGGGAGGGGAAAACCCGTCTCGGCCCACCTTCTTCCGCTCTTCGGGTGAGCAAGCAGGGGAGATGCGTGTCGTTCACGGGGACCTTTCATCACACGATCGACTCCAAGGGTCGGCTCATCTTCCCATCTCGCCTCCGCGAGGAACTGGAGGAGAACAAGGTAATGCTGATGGCGGCCCCGGACCCCTGCATCGCGGTGTGGTCGGGGGAGGCGTGGCGGGACTACGAGGCCAGGCTGATCGGTCAGCAGAAGGCGGACGAGTCGAAGCGCGACGTGATCCGCGAGCTCTTCTCCAACGGTCACGCCGACAAGGTCGACGGCCAGGGCCGGATCTCGACCACGCCGGAGCTCCGGGAGCACGCCGGGATCACGCGCGAGGTCGTCATCGTGGGCGCCGGGGACCACGCCGAGATCTGGAACCCGGAGACGCTCGCTGAGAGGCAGGCATCGGTCAAGGAGGCCGGTCTGAGCAGGTTGTTCGAGAACCTCGACATCTAGGGGAAGGGGCAGGGGATGATCAAGAAGGTACGGCTCGCCGTTGCCGAAGACGGCATAACGCGGGAGATCGGTCAGGGACTGGTCCTCCTCGCGCTGACCGGTTCTTCGGTCGGGGGCCTCCTCGGCATGATCGCCATAGCCACCCGAGCGCTCGGCAGGTAGGCATGGCAGTGGGAGGGATCGAGTGGCGCACGAGCCAGTCCTCGCCCGAGAGGTCACCGGGTTCCTTGCTCCTGCACTGGAGCGCGGAGGGGTCATCGTCGATGCCACGCTCGGCCGAGCCGGGCACGCCAGGCGCATCCTCGAGGCGGCACCGGGATCCTTCCTCGTCGGGATCGATCGAGATCCAGAGGCCCTGGCCGCGTCCCGCGCCGACCTCGCCTCGTTCGGGGATCGGTTCGTTCTCGTCCGTGACGACTTCGCGAACCTCGAGGCCGTACTGGAACGACTCGGGATTGCGGAGGTTCGCGGAGTCCTACTCGACCTTGGAGTTTCTTCACCCCAACTTGATCAGCCGGCTCGCGGTTTCAGCTTCCGCGGGGATGGACCCCTCGACATGCGCATGGACCCCGAGGCCGATCTCACGGCGCACGAAGTCGTGAACGCCTACCCACAACACGAGCTGGAACGCGTCATCTCGCGCTATGGCGAGGAGCGTTTCGCGCGGAGGATCGCGCGCGCGATCATCGCCCGCCGTCCGATCGAGAACACCACGGAGCTCGCCGAGATCGTCAAGGCCGCGATCCCCGCGGCCACCCGGCGGACCGGTCCCCACCCCGCTCGAAGAACCTTCCAAGGCATCCGTATCGAGGTGAACGGCGAGCTCGAAGCTTTAGACCGAGCACTCCCAGCGGCCGTCGGGTCGACCCAGCCCGGCGGCCGTCTCGCCGTCATCTCGTATCACTCGCTAGAGGACAGGCGCGTCAAGCGCTTCTTCCTCGACGAGGCGAGTGGTTGCGTGTGCCCTCCGGGACTTCCGATATGCAGTTGCACCGCGGAGGCTCGCGTTCGCGTCCTCACGCGCAAGCCGGTTACTCCCACCGATGAGGAGATCGAGAGCAACCCCCGCGCCAAAGCGGCGAAGCTGAGGGTTGCCGAGCGTCTCCTGATCGAGCGAAGGACCGCCGCCTGATGAGCGCCAGGCAGTCTTCCCTTCGCGCGCCGCGCCACCACAAGAGTGGTCGGAACCTCAAGGTGGTTCGCCGGAACAAGCGGGGTCTCATCAAGAGAGGTGCGCAGCGTCGGGTGGCTCCGTTGCTCGTGCTCGGCGGCATCCTTGTCGTCGGGATCGTGTTCGCGATATTGCTGGAGCAGGTCGTTCTCGCGCAGATGGGCTTCAAGATGGCGCGCCTTCGCGAGCAGACGCTGAAAGCCGAGGCCCAGCACGCGGAACTCGTACTGCAGGCTGCGAAGCTCGGCAGCGCCGAACGCATCGAACGGGTTGCCGTAGACCAACTCGGCATGGTGCAGCCGGAACGGGTGGAGTACATCGTCGCCGACGTCGGTAGCAGGAACAACGCCCGACTGGCGACGCGGGGGACGACCCAGGACATGAACATCTCCGGTCACGCGGCTCCGTTTTCGGGGACCTCGCCCTGATGACGGGGGGTCGGGGCAGGGGCAGGAGCACAGGGTCGACTCGCAAGAGGGTCGCCCCTTCTTCTTATAGGCGACTGAGAGCCGTCGGGCCCCGCCCGCGGGGCAGGGGGGGCCGTGGGGGCCGGCGCGCGCGATCTCGCTCTCCGGGACGCCTCATAGTCCTGTTCTTCCTTCTCGTCCTGTTGTTCGGCGCGATGACGTTCCGGCTCGTGGTGCTGCAGGTGGTGGAGTCGCACGCCTATGCGAAGATCGCGGCCGACCAACGCGAACGCGTGATCGAGTTCCCCGCGCGACGAGGGGTCATGTTCGACAGGAACGGCGACGCGCTCGCGATGTCCGTCGATCTCAACATGGTCTATACCGACCACATCCACGTCGACGACATCGAGGAGACGGCGAGGAAGCTCGCGCCGTTGCTCGATGTACCCGCTGCGGAGCTGGAGAAGAAGCTCGTGCCCTCCGTGCCGGGCGACCAGTTCGAATACCTGGCACATGAGGTAGAGCCCCGCGTCGCTCGACGGATCAAGGCGATGAAGATCCCCGGCATCTACATGAAGCCCGAGCCGAAGCGGTATTACCCCGGCGGCCGCCTGGCGTCGCACGTGCTCGGTTTCGTGAACCTCGACGGGACGGTCCAGGCCGGGTTGGAGAGGCAGTACCAGAGCATCCTTCGCGGTGAACCCGGCCGCATGATGCTGGAGCAGGATCCGACAGGTCGCGCCCTTCCTCAGGCCGAGTTCAGCTACGAGGCCCCCGAGCCGGGACAGTCGCTGTTCCTAACCATCGACAAGGAGCTTCAGTACTTCACGGAGATGACCCTGGCTGAGGCGGTCCGCCGCTATCACGCCGAGGCAGGTACCGCGATCGTCATGCACGTCGGAACCGGTGAGGTGCTCGCGCTGGCCAATACTCCCGATTTCGATCCCAACGATCCTGGAGACGCGTCACAGGACACTCTGAGGAACCGCGCGGTAACCGACGTCTATGAACCGGGATCCGCATTCAAGATCGTTACCTTAGCGGCCGCGTTAGAGGAACGCGTCGTCACTCCGAAGACGAGCTACCCGGTTCCCGACGCGTTCCAGTACGTCGATCGAGTCTTCAACGACTCCCATTCCCATGCCACCGAAACGATGACGGTGGCGGAGATCATCCAGCAATCGTCGAACGTCGGGACGATCAAGATGGGGCTCGAGGTCGGTGGTCAGAAACTCGATGAGTACATCCGGCGCTTCGGCTTCGGCGCGCGCACCGGGCTCGATTTTCCGGGGGAGACGCCCGGCATCGTGCTGCCGCGCAAACTGTGGTCGGGAACGACGATCGCAACGCTCCCCATCGGTCAGGGGATCGCCGTCACGCCCCTGCAGATGGTGTCGGCCTACGCGGCCATCGCGAACGGTGGGAAGTGGGTCGAGCCCAAGCTCCTGCATTCGACGATGGGATCCCAGGGACGGATGAAGCTCTCGCCACCCGCGGCCACACGGCGCGTGGTGTCGACTAAGACGGCGCGGAAGGTTACGAAGATCCTCGAGGGAGTCGTGGAGGACGGGACCGGTACCGAGGCCCTGGTGCCGGGCTACAACGTCGCCGGAAAGACGGGCACGGCGCAGAAGCCGCTCCCCGGCGGTGGTTACGGCAACTCCTACATAGGATCCTTCGCCGGCTTCGCTCCTGCCGGGGACCCGCAGGTCGTCGTGCTGGTGAAGTTGGATGAACCGAGCCCGATCTGGGGTGGTTCGACGGCGGCCCCCACGTTCCAGACGATCATGGAATACACGATGAGGCACCTCAAGATCACGCCTTCCACGAACGCGGCGAGAGCGGCGGAGGCGATCGAGGAGGCGCAAGCCGAAGACCCCGCAGCCCACGATTGATGCACGCCCAGGCAGGCATCAACCGCCCCGACCACACCCCCTTCCCAACTAGCATCTCCCGCAGATGAGCGAGCCGATCGTCGACGCAGCACTCGAGGACCTGATCCCATCGGTGGGCGATCTCTACGTCGGGGCGACCGGCGACCTGGGAACTCGCATCACCGGGATCGGCTACGACTCGCGCGAGGTTTCCGCCGGCGACCTCTTCTTCTGCGTTCCCGGCGCGAGGCACGACGGTCACGATCATGCCGCGCAGGCGGTCGCCCGGGGGGCCATCGCGCTATGCGCCGAGCGGCCCACCGGCGCAGGCGTTCCCGAGGTCTTCGTTACTGATGTCAGGAGAGCGATGCCCCTCGTGAGCGCCGCGGCACTGGGGTACCCGGCGCGCGATCTTCTGCTCGTCGGCGTTACCGGCACGAACGGGAAGACGACCACGACGTATCTCTTGGATTCCATCCTGCGCGCCGTGGGTCACACCACGGGGATCATCGGAAC
>JBOGXG010000256.1:0-3046 GCA_050694195.1 Actinomycetota bacterium
GTAGTAGGTGTGCCAGCCCTTGTCGAGCTTCGAGGTGTCGAGCTCCCAGCGCGGCTCCTGCTTCGCGTTGATGTAGGTCTCCTCCCACATGTAGCCGAGTGCGCCGGAGTGGAAGCCGCCGTCGTGGAAGGGATAGTTCGCGACGTACGCCCCGTTGCATGGCGCTTTGCACGAGGTGAGGCTGTGCCGCACCGCGGCGGCCCCGTAGTCCTCGTTGATCACCGTCAGGGTGTCGCCCTTCGTCACGACCGGCGGGCCGAACGGCGGGCCCTCGAAGCCGAGGTTCCCGGGGAGGTACTGGAAGCCGGCGATGTGCACGACGTTGGTCTCGAGCCCGGGCTCCGGTTCGTCCTGCGGTTCGTCACAGCGCTTGCAGGTCTCCATCGGATGGTGCGACGGCCAGTCGTGATTGGGAACCGTCCAGTTGATCCGGTCCTTCGATGCGCCGGGATCACCGAGCAGTTCCACCTTGCAGTGCTGAGCAGCAGTCGGCTTGTCCTCGGTGTCGGTGTAGAACCCGAAGTAGCTCATCGCATCTGGGTACGCGTACTTCTTGGCCGTATAGACGCCGTTCAGGACGAGACGATCCCCCTTATGCACGTACATGCGCCAGCCCGGAGTGGTGAGCCCCATCTGGAACTCCTCTGAGGGGAACACGCCGTTGCGCGTGATGTTGCGACTGCGCGTGGCCGTGACGCCCGGGAACCGGTCGCCATCCTCCGGGCAGGGATCCTTCGTGCTCCCCATGTTCGAAAGGACGACCTCGCGCGCGCCTGGATGCGAGTGCCCCGCGCCTATCACGACGGTGCCATCCCACGGAACGGTCAAGACCTGCCCCACGCCCGGAACGATCTTCGAATCGGGCAAGGGGTTGTGGTAGTTGCTGTGCGGCCCGATGTTCTTCTTAGTCGCGTCGAGCGGGAACACGTAGTCGCCACCCACGCGGGGAACGTTGAACGTAGAGCCGATCAGCGTTGGCTTGAGGTTGTGGAAGTCCCAACCCTTCGCCTCCTCGATCGACTGATCGGTGCCGTACACGTATTCGATCTCGACGCGGAGATAGACCTCGAGGGCTTCGGCCGTCTTGTTGTGAAGCATCGAGAGGAAGCCGAGCCGGTCCCCCTGCTGCACCCCGATCCCGTAACGCAGACCATCCTTGTAGCGAGGGTCTGCCTTCGCGGCGGGAAGGATGCTTCCCTGCGTGCGCTCTTCGCCGGTTCCGTAGAACCAGCGGTGGTAGCCCTCCTGCTCGGGATCGAGCCAGAGCCAGTGAGCGTGGTGGATGTGGATCATGTGGCTCGGTAGCTCCTCGCCGGTCGCAGCTTCGACCACCGAGGGACGGAAGCCCACCGCGTAGCCGGTCTGCCCGGCGATCTCGACATCCATGCGCGAGAGGTCGGAGCCCGGGTGGATCGTGTAGGGACCGTAGTCGAGCGTGATCCACTTCTTCGTCCCCGGATCCTGCGGCATCCACGCCTCGACCCGGCTGAGGGGGTCGCCTCGATCGACGGTCACCGTCCGGGGCGCGTTCACACCGAAGAGCGGGCCGATGCCCTTCAAGTCGATCGTCTGCTCCCGCGCGGTCGAGTTCGCCTGAGAGGTCGAGGCGGGCAGTAGGCTGACGGCCAGCAGCATGGCGAGCGCCAGCAGGGTCGGGGTGCGTCGCATCCCACTCTCCTTTCGTGACGGGCGCGGCGGCGACAGCGCTCCGCCCGCGCGGCAGCGTCAAAGAAGGGGTTCGCTCTGGCCCTACCCGCCTCCTTCGTCCCCATTCAGGACGAAAAGTCCGAAATCCTCGGAGAATGGTCCAGCGGGGACCCCTCAGGGACGCCTCGCCACCAGGAGATACTCGGGATGGTCCAGTCCGGGCGGACGGGTCCCGAAGTCCCCGGGTTCCACCGACCAGATGTGCTCCGGTACCAGGCCGACCCCCAGCGACAGGAGGCGCAGCTCCCTGGGGGTGTAGACGCCGGTCCAGAGATCCACCTCGTGGTCGTCCCCGGCCTCGTCCTTCACCGTGGTCCGCTCGTGGACGATGCCGGTGTCGGGATCGAAGGTGGCTCCGTCGCGCGGATGGGTCGCCTCGAAGAGGGCGCTGAACGCCGTCACTACCACGACGCCTCCCTTCCGGGCGGCCTCCGCCATCCTCCTCAACACCAGCGCGTCGTCCTTCCCCATCAGTCCGAACCCGCCCTGGCAGATCGAGACGACGGCGTCGAACTCGTCGTCGAAGGGCATCTGACGGGCGTCGACCTCGAAGAACGCCGCCGCCACACCGGCCGCCCGGGCCCGTTCGGCGGCGAGCGACAGGAACCTCCGCGACACGTCGACCCCCGTGACCGCGAGCCCCGCTTGAGCGAGCGCGACGGAATGACGCCCGGGCCCGCAGCCGACGTCGAGGACCCGCGCGCCCTCGGGAAGATCGAGGAGGTCCAAGAGGAACGCCACCTCCTGCTCGGTCCCCTTCGTGAAGCTGTAGCGCAGGTACGCAGCGCCGAGCTTCTCCGCCACGTCGGCGAAGTAGGGGGTGCCGGGGTGCTGGATCACCGATCGACGCTCACGCGCCGAACCGCCCGACGCGTTCGGCCTCGGCCCACTCCAGGAGCCGGCGCGTGATCTCCGCTTCGCCTATCTCGCCCTCATCCAGACGGATCTCCATGAGGAAAGCCATGGCGCGTCCGACGTCGGGACCCGGCTCGAGACCGAGGAGCTCCATGACCTTCCGGCCGTCGAGCTCCGGGCGCAGCTTCTCCAACTCCTCCTTCGCCTTCAGCTCTTCGATCCGGTCTTCGAGGTCATCCACGCGACGGGCGAGCAGTTGGACCTTCGCCGGATCGCGAGTCGTGCAATCGGCGCGCACCATCGCGTTGAGGGTCTCGAGATGGGGACCGGCATCGCGCACGTAGCGTCTCACCGCCGAGTCCGTCCACTGTCCTTCGTAACCGTGGAAGCGATGGTGAAGGCGGATCACCTCCTTCACCGCCTCGACGACGTCGTTCGAGTAGCGGAGGGCCTTGAGTCGCGCGGCGGCCATCCTCGCTCCGAC
>JBOGXG010000257.1:0-4202 GCA_050694195.1 Actinomycetota bacterium
CGTTGATGAAGTGCTCGCCCGGAGCGAGACGGAACTCGACCGCGCTGACATTGCCGATGGGAGAGTCGATCCAGTAGACGGCGGGAGCGAAACTCGTCGCGATCGAGGCCGCATAGCGCGCCGTCACCGTGCGACGAGGCTCCTCCTCATCGTCGAGGGCACCCGCGGAGGACGGGATCGAGAAGGCCGAGAGGAACACCGATACGAAGATCACGATCCGTCGCATGACGTCCACCTTCCCCTCTCGGCAACGGTTTCATGCCGTTCCCCAGAAGTCTTCGGCGGCCGGAGTCGATTCCCCTCCTGTCGGGTCGGGGAGGGGATCCAGATAGGAGGCCCGCTCGAAAACCCTTGCAGGACGACCCACCTTCTGTAGATTGATGCTTGTATCGCATCGGGACGAGAGATCGGAGTCCAGTGTGGGTCGACGTTCGGTCGAGTTGATCGTGCTCGTGGCGGGGTTCGCCCTCGTCGCGTGCGGTGGGGGCACCAGCCCCGAGGACTACGCCACGGCGGTCTGCAACTCCGGCGGCGACTGGGTCGACTCCCTCCAAGGTCGTGCCGACAGCCTCCAGAGCAGCATCGATACCGACACGCCGGAAGAGGGGAAGCAGATCCTTCTCGACTTCCTCGACGGCACGATCGACGACACCGATGAATTGCTCGACGAGGTCGAGGAGGCCGGAACCCCGGACGTCGACGGTGGCGAGGAGTTCGCCGAAGACGTTCAGGACACGTTCGATCAGGCTCGGGAGGCGTTCGTGAACGCGCGCAACGAGGTCGAGCAGCTTCCTACGGATGATGCCGAGACGTTCGGCCAGAAGGCATCGGAACTGGGGAGCCTCCTCGGACAGGTGCTCAGCAACTTCGAGCCGCCCCGTAACGAGGAGATGCAGCAGGCTTTCGAAGATGCCGATGCATGCGACGACGTCGTCGGATAGCCCGGTCGAGGGTTAGTTTGGGCGGATGACCCGGCCGGGGCAACACAACGACGATCCGTCCTTCGACTTCATCCTTCTTGGCTTCGTATCGGTCCTCGGCGGGGTCGTCGGCCTCGTCGGCGGCGGCGCGCTCGGATACGTCTACTCCTGGCTCTTCGTCCCCTCGAACGGCATGGATGAACTCGTGGCTCCTGCCTACGGCGCGATGGGCGGCGGCATGCTGGGGATCGTCGTAGCGGTCGTGGGGATGTTCAGGCACCTCCGGAGCGATGAGGCGTAGGCAGAACGGTTGGTGCCCCGCGTCATCGATACGGCGCACTAACGACTCGGGACGCTAGGCGACTATCCGCAATAGCTCGAGGGCCTGCTCCAGGTTGCGGACGCCCACGACCTCCAGAGGTGCTCCTTCGGTCTCATCGACCTGGCTCTCGGGGACGAGGAAGACATCGGCTCCCTCTTCCTCCGCGGCAACGGCCTTGAGGGCAGGGTGACCGATCTCCCCCACCCTCCCGTCCACATCGATCGTGCCGGTCGCGGCGATCGATCGTCCCGCCGCGAAGTCGCCGTCGTCGAGCATGTCGGCGATGGCCAAGGAGTAAACGAATCCGGCGGATGGTCCGCCTATCGCGCGTCGCTCGAACCCCACATCGAATGGGAGGTCGATCTGGAAACCGCGGGTGGAGACGAACACCCCGATCCCAACAGCATCCTCACTGACTCCCGGAAGCCTGACGCTCTCGATCTCCAGGCTCATCCGCTCCCCACCGCGCTGGATGGTTACGTCGAAGGTCGTGCCGGGCGGCCGTGCACGGATGATGCGCTGGAGATCGGTCACGAGCTCCACAGGTCTATCGTCGATCGCGACGATCACGTCTTGGGGTCGGAGAACCTCGGCGGCCGGGGTCCCGTCGATGACCTCGCCCACCACCGCGCCGGTTCCGGAGATCGTCACGTCCTGACCCGTCGCCACGGCCGCCGCTGCCGCGGCGAGCTGTTCGCTCTGACGGAACACCTCGCGCTGCTGCCTGAAGAACTCGTCCTCATCGACACCTTCCGGTACGAAGCTCGATAGCGCCATCACCTCGCTGTCGGAACTCAGCCAGGTGTAGGCCAGCTCCAGTGCGTTCGGCTGGGAGATGGATACTGCCGTGAGGATGTACTCACCGTTCACCTCGTCGACCGGGACGCCGGAGATGGAGATGTCCTCGGTGATGTCGATGGCCGTTCCGGGGGAGATCACCGCGACCGGCGGCTTGTAGAGGTATCCACCCGCCGCGATCATGAGCACGGCCACCAAGATCCATACAACGACACCGCTTCGTTTCGCCTTCAACCGGGGACGATCGGTGCGGAGCCGTTCGGCCTCAAGCAGCCTCACGAGATCCGACAGGGTCACCATGCCGACGACCCGATCGTCCTCGACGACCGGCGCGCGACGTTGCTCCTGCAGTTGCTCCACCACATCCAAGACGGGCGCATCGGCGTCGAGGACCAGCGTCGAGTCCACCGCATCCATGACTCTCCCGACGGGCATGATGTCCCGTTCCTCTCGAGCCACCTCCTCCGCCCGTCGCAAGGACACGACGCCCAGCAAGCGACCGTTCCCGACGACGGGATAGATCGAATGACTCGGAGCGCCGGCGGTCTCGCCGAGGAAGGACGTGACCGATCCATCCGGATCGACGGTCACCGGATCGAGGCTCATCACATCGCGGACGCGCTTGCTACCGAAAAGCGCTCGCACCTGCATCGCGACGGATTCCGACTGCGCGGCCTGGATCAGGAACCAACCCAGGAAAAGGAACCAAAGTCCTCCCGTTCCCGCTTCGCCGGTGAAGAAGTTCAGTAGCCCTACGACGATCAGAACGATGCCGAAGGCCTTGCCGGCACGTGCCGCCGACACGGTGGCGGCCTCGAAACTCTCTTGCCGGTGCCACAACCAAGAGCGCAGGACACGGCCCCCATCGAGGGGCAGCGCCGGGATCAGGTTGAAGGCGACCACCAATACATTGATCCGCCAGAGGTAGTCCACGGTCCCTTGGATCTCGGGGCTCCAGTCCACACGCGTCCCCATGAGCGTCAGCGCTCCGAAGACGGCCGCGATCGCGACGGACACCAGCGGGCCGGCGATCGCGATCCTGAACTCCGCTCCCGGTGACGGGAAGATGCCACGGAAACGAGCCACGCCGCCGAACAGCCAGAGGGTGATCCCTTCGATGACCAGATCCTCTTTCAGTGCTTGGAAGGCATGCCCCAGTTCGTGCAACAGGATCGACCCGAAGAACAAGACTCCAGCGGCGAAGCCCATCACGAGGTACGTGCCGTCGGACAGACCGGGGTACGTGCGAGGGAAGAGCGCGGTCCCCAAGGACCAGACGACGAGGGCGAAGACGAACAGCCACGACCAGTGCGCGCCGACAGGGATGCCGCGGATCCTTGCGAAAGTGAAACTGGACTCCACCGCGCGCTCCTCAGGTCTGTCCGGCTCGTACAAGGGTGCCTCATCCCCGGCGTTAAGGGGACCACCGCTTGCTCGCGTTAAGCGTTAGCCGAACCGGGTAGGCCCGACCTATAAGCCACAGCCATAGGAGGGATCGATCATGGCCGGAGAACTCAGCGGGAAGCGCATCGCCTTTCTCGCAACGGATGGCGTCGAGCAGGTCGAGCTGACCAAGCCCTGGGAGGCGATCAAGGGGGCCGGAGCGAAGGTGGAATTGATCTCGCTCGAGACGGGCAGCATCCAAGGCTTCAACCACCTCGACAAGGGAGACACCTTCCCCGTCGACGGGGCCGTCTCGGACGTCAGCGCCAACGACTTCGACGGGCTCGTCCTCCCCGGCGGTGTCGCGAATCCCGATGCACTACGGATGCAGGACGACGCCGTGAAGTTCACGCGCTCGTTCTTCGAGCAGGGGAAGCCGGTGGCCGCCATCTGCCACGCGCCGTGGATGCTCGTGGAGGCTGGGGTCCTGGACGGTCGGAAGGTGACGTCGTGGCCGAGCCTCCAGACAGACATCCGCAACGCGGGAGGCACCTGGGTCGACGAGGAGGTCGTCGTCGACGCAGGTCTAACGACCAGCCGGAAGCCCGACGATCTTCCTGCGTTCTGCGCCAAGACGATCGAGGAATTCGCCGAGGGGCGGCACCAGGAACAGCGCGCCTAACAACCCAACCATCGACAGGGGCTACGTACTTCAGCGGACTCAATCGCCGACACCGCTTTGCCGATGCCTGAGCGGTGACCCGGGGTGCCAGTTACAC
>JBOGXG010000258.1:0-5242 GCA_050694195.1 Actinomycetota bacterium
CACCGCCGATGGCGATCAGAGCCTCGATCTTCTCTGACACGAGACTCTCCTTCACCTTCTCGACCCCCTGTGGCTCCTTGAAGGGGTTCGTTCGGGAGGAGCCCAGGATCGTGCCGCCACGATGGAGGATCCCCGAGGTGTTCTCCGGGCTGAGCTGGATGGTGGCGTTCTCGAGGACGCCGCGCCATCCGTACTGATAGCCGACGATGGCGTGCCCGTACTGGTTGACGCCCTTGCGGACGACCGCCCGGATGACGGCGTTCAAGCCGGGGCAGTCCCCCCCACCCGTCAATATCCCGATACGAGCCATCCATGTCCTCCGATCGCGGTTCCGCCCTGGGGATGCCTACCCGACACCGTCCTAAATAGGCCCTCCCGGCATACCGAAACAAAGGGTATGAGATCGTTCGCGCGCGCCTTGAGATTAGTCGCAGTGACGATGCTTGCGCTGAGCGTCGCTCTGGTCGCGCTGACGCCTGCGACGGCCGAGGACCTGGCCACCCTCCGGGCGCGGGCCCAGAAGGTAGCGAGCGTGCTGAGCGACCTCGAGCGTGATCTGGCAGGTCTCGAGGAACGCTCGGAGAGCCTCGACTCGAAGATCGCCGTCGCGAGCCGTGAACTCGGACGCGCCGAGCTCGAGCGCTCGGAGGCCGAGCGGGCTATCTCCGAGGCCACCGACACGTATGTCGACCGCGCCGTGGCCGCCTATAAGAACGGCCCCCACTCGGACCTCGACCTCCTCCTTTCCGCCGAGACACTGACCGACGCCATCTCCGCCGCCGAGGTATCGAGCGTTGTGGCGGAGGCCGACACCGAGGCGATCGAGGACCTCCTCGCCGTCAAGGCCGCGGTCGAGGCGACGCAGCAGACGATCGACGATCAGAAGCAAGCGCTCCTCGAGACGAAAGCCGAGGCCGAGGCGGTGCGGGCCGAGATCGCCGGAGCCGTCGACGATCGGCGCTCCGTGCTGGAGTATCTGTCGGACCAGATCGAGGACCTCGAAGTGCAAGCGCGCGCGGCGGCCGCTCAGGCGGCGGAGACGAACGGCATCGATGTGGGGCAGGCGCTCCTGGACCTCCTGGGCCCGTCGGGACCGTCCGCCGGGATCCCCGGTGACTTCGTCGGCACCGGCGTGACGTTCGAGGGCATCGCCTCCTGGTACGGGCCCGGCTTCGAGGGCAACCTCACGGCCAACGGCGACGTCTTCGACCCCGACCTCTTCACCGCGGCCAGCAAGACGCTTCCTCTCGGGACGTGGCTCTACGTCGAATTCGATGGGCGCGGTGTCGTGGTCCTGGTCAACGACCGAGGTCCCTACGTCGGCGACCGGGTGCTGGACCTCAGCCGGGCGGCCGCCGAGGCGATCGGCATCTCCGGCCTCGGCTGGGTGAAAGCGGAGATCCTCATAAAGAAATAGCGCGCGGTTCCTCGTCCTGGGTCCGCTGGCGAGCGCGCACAGAACGTAATCTTCGGCGATGCCCGAACTCGTGCTCTCCGTCGATGCCGGAACGACCGGGATCACGGTCCTCTGCGTCGCTCCGTCCGCCACCGTGGTGGGGCGCTCCTATTCCGAGTTCGCCCAGCGTTACCCCAGGCCCGGGTGGGTCGAGCACGATGCGCTCGAGATCTGGGATACGACGCGGGCCGTTATGGGACGCGCCCTCGTCGACGCCGGTGCGTCGGCGGCCGACATCGCGGCGATCGGGATCACGAACCAGCGGGAGACGGCCGTCGTATGGGATCGAACCACGGGACGACCGATCGCGCCCGCCATCGTGTGGCAATGCCGTCGAAGCGCGGGGATATGCGAGCGTCTCCGCGCCGAGGGCCTCGAGCCTGAACTTCGAGCGCGCACGGGACTCGTCTGCGACCCGTACTTCTCCGCCACGAAGATCATGTGGTACCTCGAAGAGATCGACGACGCCCGCCGGCGCGCGGAGGCCGGCGAGTTGGCGTTCGGGACCGTCGACTCCTGGCTCATCTGGAACCTATGCGGCGGCGAGGTCCACGTGACCGAGCCCTCGAACGCGTCACGAACGATGCTGTACTCGCTGGACCAAGGGACCTGGGATCCCTGGATCCTCGACCGCCTCGCGGTGCCGGGGAGCCTGCTCCCATCGATAGCTCCGTCGAGCGGGCGGTTCGGCTCGACGACGGTCCTCGGCGGTCGCTCGGTGCCGGTATCGGGGGTCGCCGGCGATCAGCAGGCGGCGCTCTTCGGACAGGCATGTTTCGAGGTGGGGATGGCCAAGAACACCTACGGCACGGGATCGTTCCTCCTCATGAACACGGGGGCCGAGGTGCATCGGTCGGAGCACGGCCTCCTCTCGACCGCGGCCTGGGATATCGGGGCCGGGCTCCGCTACGCGCTCGAAGGTGCGATCTTCGTCACCGGCGCGGCGATCCAATGGATGCGCGATGGCCTCGAGGTGATAGGCGACGCGGCCGAGACCGGGCCCCTCGCGGCAACGGTGCCGGATAGCGGCGGCACGTACCTGGTGCCGGCCTTCGTCGGTCTCGGCGCGCCGCACTGGGATCCTTACGCGCGCGGGGCGTACCTCGGCATCACCCGCGGGACGACACGAGCTCATCTCGCCCGAGCGGCGGTCGAAGCGATGGCGTATCAGACGCGCGATGTCGCCGCCGCGATGTCGGGCGATGCCGGGGAGCCGCTGAAGGAGTTGCGCGTCGACGGCGGCGCGAGCGTGATGGATCTCCTATGCCAGTTCCAGGCCGATCAGTTGGGCGTCCTGGTTCGCCGACCGGCGATGCGAGAGACGACCGCCTTGGGGGCCGCCTACCTGGCCGGCCTCGCCGAGGGCGTCTGGTCGTCTCCCGACGAGGTCGGCGAGCAGTGGCGCGCCGAGGCGGAGTTCGAACCGAGGATGTCGCGCGACGAAGCCGATGCGCTCTACAACGGGTGGCTCAAAGCTGTCGAGCGCTCGAAGGCCTGGGCGGAGCCGGAGTAGGCGCCGACGTTCAGCCGGCGAGGATCTCCTCGGAGAGGTCGGCCTCTTCCTCGAGCGACCGCGCCGCCTCCGGGAGCGGAACGGTGGCGGTGCGCGACGCGTACTCGTTCACGTATTCCTGGCCCGACAGCTGCATGATCTCGTAAACGATCTCGTCGGTTATCGAACGAAGGGCGAACCGATCGTGGTCCTGGCCCGCGTAACGGGAGAAGTCGAGCGGTTTCCCGAAACGAACACCGACCTCTATCTGCCCGCGTAGCTTCGGCAGCTTCGCCTCCTTCGGCATGACCGCTTCGGTACCGATGAGCCCGGCGGGGATGACGGGCACGCCGGCGGCGAGCGCGAGACGCGCCACTCCGGTACGACCCTTGTAGAGCCGGCCGTCCGGTGAACGGGTTCCCTCAGGGTAGATCCCCAGGAGGTTGCCCGACCTCAGGACGTCGAGCGCGATATTGAGCGATTGCTCCGATTTCTTCCCACCCTCACGCTCGCACGAGATCTGTCCGGCGGCCTTGAAGAACCATGACGTCTTCCACGTCTTGAAGTAGTCCGCTTTGGCGAGGTACGTCACCTTCCGCCTCGGGACGACCAAGGGGATGAAGAAGGAGTCCAGGAAGGACACGTGGTTGGCCGCGATGATCGCGGCCCCCTTCTTGGGCACGTTGTGGAGACCCTCGGGCCTGATGCGATAGATCCCAAGCAACGGCGGCTTGAGGACCCCCTTGAGGACCCAGTACATCATCGGAACGCTTACCCTCCTCCTACCCCCGACGTCTCATGTTATTGAATCCGTCAAGGGTGATATTTCCGGTCGCGGCTCCCCCGTCGGGAACCGATACCCAGCCACGAGGATGTGACTCCGGCCGGCAGAGGGAGGTTTCTCTTGGCAGACGTGAAAGTCCTGGAAGGATGCGAAGAATTCGCGTTCGGTGACGGGCCGGTGGGGGCGCTGCTGGTGCATGGCTTCACCGGATCGCCTCAGGGCCTCCGGGCCCTGGGCGAGCACCTCGCGGCACAGGGTGTCGCCGTCGTTGGGCCTCGCCTACCCGGACACGGGACCACCTGGGAGGACCTCAGCACCCGGTCGGCCGACGAGTGGCGCGACACGGTCGAGACCTCCTTCGAGCACCTCGCGGCGAACGTTGATGAGGTCTTCCTCGTCGGACTGTCGTTCGGCGGCGCTCTGTGCCTCGATCTGGCGGCGCGCCGGGCCGGCGACATCGCCGGCATCGTGACGCTCGCGGGGATGGTGTTCTCCAAGGACCCGCGGCGTTTCCTCGCCCCGCTGATCAAACGCGTTGCTACCTCGATCCCCGGGGTCGGCAACGACATCGCCGACCCGGCCGGGAAGGAGATCGTTTATGCGCGGGTGCCGACGAAAGCCGCCGACCAGGTCCTCGCGTACGTGAAACGGGCCAAGGATGCCCTCCCCCGCGTCACCTCGCCGATCCTCGTGATGCACGGGCGGAACGATCACACGGTGCACCCGAGTAACGCCGACTACATCTACACCAACGTCGGTTCGACCGACAAGGAACTGCTATGGCTCGAACGCTCCTACCACGTGATAACGCTCGACTACGACAAGGATGTCGTTGCGGAGCGAACCCTCGGGTTCATGAAGGAGCGCGCCAAGCATGCCCTCTGAGATCATCACTCTCGAGGGCCACATCATCGATTCCCGTCTCCTCCCGAAGGTGTTGGACGAAGTTATCGATCACTCCGCGTCGTACGAGATCGTCGATCTCAGCATCGGAGTCAAACACGATGACACGTCCTTCGCGCGGATAAGGATCGAGACCGATACCGACGACCTCCTCCTCCTGCTTCTGGACCGACTGCAACAACACGGCGCCAATCGAGAGAAGGTCGACGACGTACGCCTCGAAGAGGCGGATGTCGACGGAGCGTTCCCCACGGGTTTCTATTCGTCCACGAACCTCGATACGGAGATAAGGGTCGACGGGAAGTGGATACCCGTGGAGCGCACCGAGATGGACTGCGGCATCGTGTACGAGGCCGGGCGGGCGCGGACGATAGCGATGGCGGATGTGCGGAAGGGCTTGAACGTCGTGATGGCCGGTCACGGCATCCGCGTGACGCCGCTCGAGAAGCCGCGCGGCGAGGAGCGACAAACGTTCGAATTCATGTCCTCCGACATCTCGAGCGAGAAGCCCAAGAGCCTGATGATCGACCGCGTCGCCCAGCAGATGCGGGAGGTCAAGGCTGCCGGCAAACGCATCATGTGGGTCGCGGGCCCTGCACTCGTGCAC
>JBOGXG010000259.1:0-10832 GCA_050694195.1 Actinomycetota bacterium
ATCCTGGCGGGATGGACGGCGGTTTGCCTCCGCTGGGCGTTCGGGCTCGTGAGCGAACGACGGATGCCGCGTGGGGGCCGGTGGACCTGGATACCGATCGGGCTGTTCATATGGACCGGGGTCGGTATCCTCGTGATCACGGGGGCCGACTTCAAGCATTTCCTGCTCCTCCTCGGGATCCAGTTCCTCATCAGCGTCACCTTGCTCTGCATGGTGGATGCCCTGCCGTCCCTGGCCGCGCGTACGGCGGTAGCGGCAGGTCTCGTTTTTTTCGTCGTCGTGCTTTCCGCCGCGGTCCTCCTCGAATGGATCGGCCTTCCGATCCAGGAGCTCCAACATGGAGCCATCCGGAAACGAGTCGAGGCGGCTTACGGCGTCGATGCCTTTCCCAACAACATCGGCATGATCAAGTACGCCCGCTCGGTCAATGCCGGCGCCGGGGAACTCCGTGAGGAACTCGATGCGCTCGCCGGCGACGCGCCCGACCTGCCGGCGTTCCAGGTGTTCAGGCCGAAGTTCCAGGCCTACGAGAACAGCCTCGTAGTTCGGTTCGAGGGATCGGCACGAGGGCACGAAGACGTGTTGGAACGGGCGAACGTTCGATTGCTCTTCGATAACGTCGGCCTCGCCCCCGCCAACACCGTGCCGCGGCTCCGGTCGTTCCCAAGGAACGCCCTCACTTACGCCGGGATCTGTGCCGCTCTTCTTCCGTTCGCGTTCTACTTGATGTGGAGCAGCGATCGACGCCGTTACGCGCTGGGTCGTGCCGGGGTTGTCGCATGTCTCTTCGGGGCCGCGTTCTCTCTCGCCCGGGGTGCGTGGGTAGCGATCCTCATCGGGATCGTCTACCTCTTCGTCGATGGAGCGGTGTCTCGTGATGTGAAGCTACGCGTGCTGCTCGCTTACTTCGTCACAGCGCTCGTCCTTACCGGGGTCTTCTACGCGAAATATCAGGTCGATCCCTTGACCGGACGCGCCGGCGGAGGAGCAAGCGTGAGCACGCGGGACGACCTCTACAGGGACACACTGAGGTTCTTCAAAGGGAAGTCGATCGTGTTCGGGTACGGGACCGAGGAACCCCGTACGGAGAGCGGCACCGTGAAGGAGGGGGCCGGAGCACGCTACGTTCCCCGTGCCGGGACGCATTCCACGTATCTGAACTACCTCTTCCGGACGGGCCTCCCGGGAGCGTTGATGATCACCGCCCTCTACATCATCGCAGCCCTCCAGGCTCGCGCCGCGGCCAGGGAGAGGGAGGGCGACGAGCGAACGTTCGCCACCGCCGCCGCGACCGCGATGGTGATCGCAGCAGCGCACGCAGTGATCCTCTCGCTGTACGTGGAGCCCATCTATACGCTCACGATCTCTCTCATCATCGGCATGGCCACGGCGGCGGGTCTGGGACTTAGAAGCTCCATCCTTCCGTGGCGAGATAAAGCGTCCACCTGATGGAGGAACAGAAGGGCCGCGGGGGATCGGGGGACGAGGCTCTTTCGAAGCAGGCTGCGGCCGATGTGAACGTCGTGGCGAAGGGCGGGGCCGTCCAGGTCGTCGGCCAGGTGACACAGCGGAGCCTCTCCTTCTTCTTCAGCGCCGTCGCCATCCGTATCCTCGGGGCCGGAGGGTTCGGCCGTTACAGCCTCGTCCTCCGCATCCTGTCGAACGCGGCTCAGTTCGGGTTGGCGGGCTTCAACTACGCGGCCATGCGTTTCATCACGAAAGCGCGGGCGGCGAAAGATCACGGGGCGGTCCGGGGGGCTATCCGCGACGGCCTGATCGGTGCGGCAACGGCTTCGATCCTCGTGACGGTCGCTCTCCTGGCTCTTGCCGGCCCCCTCGCCTCGGTGTTCGGTGATTCGACCGCCAACGACGACGCGCTGGCGGAACTACTTCGGATCTCCTTCCCCTACGTCATCCTCTTCGCGTTGCTGCAGGTGTTGCGTTACTGCACGCAGGCTTACAAGACGATGGTTCCGTCCGTGATGGCGGGGAACGTCATACAACCGGCCTTCCGTTTCGTGATCGGAGTCGCGGTCCTTGCCGCCGGCGGCGGCGTGGCAGGAGCCATCATCAGCCTCAATGTCAGCCTCGCCATCGCGGTCGTTGCGGCGGCCTGGTACCTCCGCCGGATGCTTACCCAGGCAGAGATGGCGGCGTCGCCGCGACCCCAGTTCCGTCCGATGCTCAGGTTCGCCATCCCCCAGGCCGGCGCCTCGTTGTTGGGGGTCCAGACCCTGGGTGTCGGGATCCTGTTGCTGGGCGTTTACGAATCGGACGCCGCCGTCGGACTGTTCGCGGTCGCGCTACAGCTTCAAGGACCCGGCAACGTGTTCCTCGGGGGCATCGTCAACATCTGGGCCCCCGTCGTATCGGATCTTCACGAGAAGGGCGAGATCGCGCGGCTCGAAGCTCTGTATCAGATGATCAACCGCTGGATCGCGACGTTCTCGTTCCCCGTGTTCGCGGCTCTCATCATCGAGCCGGACGTCTTCGTGGATCTCTTCGCCGGTCGTGAGGGCACGGGCGCAGCTTCCGTCGTCGCGATCCTGGCGGTCGGCAACTTCTTCTACACGGGGACCGGGCCGACGGGCTACGTGATCTCGATGACGGGGCGGCCCGGCGTCAACTTCATCAACAGTCTCGTTTCCGTCCTTCTTTACATCGGCCTCGGTATAGCGATCGTCCCCGACCACGGCGTCGTAGGTATGGCCGTCGTGGACGCGATCGTGACGGCTCTCGTGAACTCGGCACGCGTGATCGAGGCGAAGATCCTTGTCGGCGTGCAGCCCTTCGGCCGGACCTTCTACAAGCCCGTGGTTGCCACTATCGTCGGAGCCGCCGCCTTGCTGTTGTGGAGGTGGGTGCCGGGGGACTCGATCCCTGTCGAGATCACCGGCATAGTCGTTGCCGCAGCGATCTACATCTGGACCCTGGCCCGGCTCGGGATCGATCCGGAGGAACGTCACGTCATCGAACGCATAAAGAAGAGAGCCGTGAGAAGGAAATGACGACGGAGGTAGACAGAAAGGCGATCCGCAAGAGCTTGCGGACCAACTTCGCTCCCGGCCCCCGCGACTATCTCAACCGAACTCTCCTGCGCCTTCGACAGGCGGCGCATCTTCCCGCGCTGTGGTCGGGGGGCCGTGTCGAGCGTCCTATCTTCATCATCGGCGCGCCGCGCTCGGGAACCTCCCTCCTCTACGCGATCCTCCGCACCTCGTCGCGTCTGGCTCACTGGCCGGGCGAGGCCCACGAGGTGTGGGAACGGGACTACCACCCCGCGTTCAGGGGCTGGAGATCGAATGCGCTGGACGCCGCCGATGTGGAGAGGGACGCCGCCGAGCGGATCCGGCGATCGTTCTTCCTGGTCACGGGCTCGCGGAAGCGGTTGATCGACAAGACCCCACGGAACGCTTTGCGCGTCTCGTTCGTCGACCGTCTCTTTCCCGATGCTCGATTCGTCTATCTGAAGCGAGACGGACGCGACAACGTGAACTCACTCATCAACGCGTGGCGGACTCCGCGCTACCGCACCTACGAGTTGCCCGAACCTCATGCGATCCCCGGCACCGATCGGAAGTGGTGGAAGTTCGTCCTCTACGAGGGCTGGCGCGACGACGCGCAGGGCCCCCTCGAAGTGGTGAGCGCGAAGCAATGGGTGGCGTCCAACGAGCGAGCGCTCGATTCGGCGCGATCGATCGAGGAGCAGCGCTGGAGCGAGGTCCGTTACGAGGAACTCGTCGACGATCCCGAGACATCCGTCGCGACGCTGATGAAGGCCCTTGACCTGCCTTACGAAGACGACGTGCGGGCCCGCGCCCGCGCCACGAAGACGACCGCCCTCAATGTGGTCACCCCCCCGGAGCGGGGTAAGTGGAGGCGCGAGAATCCTCGTGAGATCGAGGCGATCCTGTCCTTGATCGAGCCGACGATGCGGGTGATGGGATATCGCACCGATGCAGACTGAGGTCCACTCGTTCCAGACCGGCAGCAAGCGCATCATCGATATCACCGCGGAGGTCGAACTCTTCGTGAGCGGCGCGGGGTCGGACGGGGTGGTGCATGTCTTCGCCCCTCATGCCACGGCCGGGGTGGCCCTGATCGAGACGGGCTCGGGGACGGAGAGCGATCTCGAGGCGGCGCTCGACCGTGTCCTCCCGCGGGAGGACATCTACACGCATCGTCATGGGTCGACGGGACACGGTGCCGACCACGTGATCCCCGCGTTCGTAGCTCCGTCCTTATCCATCCCTGTGGTCGAAGGGCGGATGGCTTTGGGGACGTGGCAGAGCGTCGTCTTCGTCGACCTCAACCGTGACAACCCGCAGCGGAACGTCCGTTTCTCGTTCCTTCCGGGCTGAGGCTTACTTGACGCCCTTGCCGGCCATGTAGTGGAAGGCCGCGTCGGAGCCCGCGTACATGCAGACGATCACCTTCGTCATCCCCGCGGGAACCTTCCCCTCCTCTCCGCCCGCCTCGCGCGTCTCGAACGCGACGTTCGCGGGAGCGGTGGCGGGATCGTCCATGCTTCCGAAGTCGGCGTAGAACGCGATGTCGAGATCGACGTCGGCGCTTCCGCCCGTTACGTGCAGTTGGAAGTTCTTACCTGCGGTCCTCGGATCGAGATCGAAGTGGTAGCCGACGACACCGTTCACGGCGCCGTCGCTCGCGAGAGCCGTGCGACGGGTGGCCCCGGTGAAGCAGGTTCCGTCCGCGGGATAGGGGGCCGCGAGCGCGATCTCTCCTTGCATCTCCTGCCTGGCGCCCTTCTTCTTGGCGGCGATCGAAGCCGTGGGCGCGATCGCCAGCAGGCCTGCCAGTGCGAGAACGATGACCTTGTTCATGGTGGTCCTCCCTTTGATCTCCCTCTTAAGAAGGGTTCGCCGCCGGGCCGCGGCGTCCTGTCGACTTTCGGTGCGCCAAAAGCACACATAGCGCCCCAATTTCGACTAGGAAACAGGGGTCTTGGTGAGGCGGCCTATCGGCAGGCCCTTGAGAGCCAGAGCGGCCTTCAGCTTGGCGAGGGGGCCCGGATCGGGGAAGCGTCGCTCGTAGCCGAGCTCGGACAGGACCCGGCCGGCAACGGCCTCGAACACCTCGATGTCGGCCGGGCTCATCTCGTCCTGCCAGCGGCTCATCTTGGAGCGTCCCGACACTCCGGGCTCGTAGCTATGCGTCACTTTCTCGACCACACCCTTAGCTCGTTCGTCGGGATCGAGCATGCGGACGTCGAAATCGAGCCCGAGGAACGCGCAGATGTCCTTGACCTCCCCCTCGATGTCTTCGGCGAGGTCCTCGCTAAGGATCTCGAGGTAGCTACCCTTCGGTAGGGCTCGCCCATCGCGGATCCCCGCCTCTACCCGGCGCGCCCACAAGCGTGCCGCCCGGGCGATGTTCTTGGGCCCGAAGTTCACGTGCGAATACGACAGAGCCACGTTCCGGCCGTCGCGCACGATGTGGACGAAACGAGCTTCGGGAAACATGCGGGCGAGGAACGGGATCTGTTCCACGTACCGGGGTGTCTTGTCTCCCCATGCGGTCTTGCCGCGCGACGCGGCGTAGGCACGGTAAGTGGCTCGGATCGCGTCCGCATAGGGGATGGAGGAACGGTCGTCGATCTCGGCGGCAACGTTCTCGATCGGTAGGTCCCACGCCTTGAACCTGATGTGCGCCTCGAGCCTCGCTAGGTAGTCGGGGACATCAACGATGTCCTCCTTGGCATACAGCTCGGTGATGAAACGAGATTCCGGGGGGACCGCCACATCGGGATGGGCGTTCAGAGTGAGTCTGAGGAACGTGGTTCCCGATCGTGCCGAGGCGACTATGAAGAACGGATCGATCGTGCTCACGCGCTACAGGTAGCCGAGATCCCGCAGGTGTTGCTCCACGAGCGCCTCTTCGTCCCCGGTCATACCCGACTCCGCCACCACCTCCGTGGCCCTGACTCGCTCGAGGAACTCTTCGAGAGGACGGGCGACCTCCGGATAGCGAGAGTAGACGTTGTGTTTCTCATCCGGGCCGCCTCCACCGTTGAGCTTGTAGAGAGCGGGCCGGCCACCACCGGGACGCAGTAGCTTCCAATCCGGCACCCGGGCGCCTTCGATGCGTTTGCCTTCGAGCTTCACGCCGACGGCCTCCATGTAGGCCGGTTCCTGTGGGAGCGAACCGCCCTCCATCAGGGGTAGCAAGCTGCGACCGTCGATCCCTTCGGGGGCGCGGACGCCACACAGGTCGGCCAGCGTCGGGAAGAGATCGACGTGTCGGACCTGATCGTCGACGCTCGCTTGCGGGACTCCCGGCCCGGCGATGATCAACGGCACGCGCACGAGATGCTCGAAGAGAGCGAATCCGTGACCGACGACGAGACCCGACATCTTCTTGTCGAGGTACGGGAACCACTTCGAGAGCTTCAGCTTGCCGCGCGCTTTGCGTGCGACGCGGAACATCTTCTGCTCCCACGGAGTGTCCGGATAATCCTCGCCGTGGTCGCCGGTGATGACGACGATCGTGTTGTCGCCTGCGGCTTCGAATATCGGAGCCAACCACTCGTCGGTGGCGGCGACGGCTGCCTCGTATCCGGCTTTGTCCCACCTCTTCGTGAAGTCTGGCGGGGCTCGGTACGGTCTGTGGACCTCCCATATGTGAAGGAGCATCAGCCACGGGTCGGCGTAAGAGTGCATGCGATCGAGCACCTCGTCACGCCAGCTGAAGAACCGCACCTTGTAGCCGGGGCGGTGATGCGGATCCTCGAAGCCTCTCAAGATGCCGGTCTCCGCTAGGAGGGGCCCGGTGACCTCCGCGTGCGTCCTGTACCCGGCCTGCCCAAAGGCCTCGGCTATCGTCGTCACCGTGGAGCTGAGCCGGTAGCCCTGCAGGCCTCTCACTCCATGCTTGGGCGGATAGCAGCCGGTCAGGATGGACGAGAAGGAGGGCGTCGTCGAGGTCGTGGTGGAGACGCACTGGCGGAAGGCAACCCCGGAGCCCACGTAGCGGTCGATGTTCGGCGTCGGGATGTGGCCGCTGAAGGTCGCATCGGCTCGCAGGGAGTCGATGGCCAGGAGCAAGACGTTCGGCGCGCTCACGAAACCTCCGTCATCAGGGGACATTGCCGAGGCGCCATCCTAGCCCGCGCCCACCGGTCACATCGGATCCCTGCACTCTGCGCGTGGGCCGACAAGACGGTGGGCGCGACTTTCGTGTAGTCCATGCGATGCTTCGCCGCATGGATAGCTCGGTCTCGAATATCGAGATCCTCGGCGTTCCGGTGTTCAGAGGGACCACGGACGAGGCCCTGGAACTGGTGGAACAAGCGTGGGAGAACGGCCCGGCCCTGGTGGCCTACGTCAACGCGCATACGCTGAACCTGGCCTGCTCGGATCCCGAGTACCGCGCTCTCCTGCGCAAGGCGGCGGTCGTGCTCAACGACGGCGCCGGCGTGGCCTTGGCCGCCCGGTTACACGGCGACAGGTTCCCCGAGAACCTCAACGGGAGCGACTTCAATCCCGCCATCGTGGAATTGGCGGCCCGCAAGGGGTGGGCCGTGTACTTCCTGGGGGCCGGGCCGGTCACGGCCAAGATCGCCGCCGAGATCCTGGGCGAGCGGATCCCCGGGCTGAAGGTCGTGGGTACCCACGACGGGTTCTTCCCCCGGTCGGAGGACGACGACGTGGCCCAGGAGATAAGGAACACCGGAGCCGACGTCGTGATGGTCGCGATGGGCAACCCCCTGCAGGAGAAGTGGCTGGAGAGGCACCTCTCCGCGACCGGCGCCCGGCTAGGCGTCGGCGTCGGCGCCTTCTTCGATTTCAGCGCCGGCACGGTGCCTCGCTCTCCCGCGTGGATGAACACCCTCGGGATCGAGTGGGTGTGGCGCCTATGGCAGGAACCGCGACGGCTGTGGCGCCGCTATCTCGTCGGTAATCCGTTGTTCCTATGGCGGGTGCTCAGGAGCCGTTCTTCTCGTAAGAGGTAAGCCGTCTCCTCCCGCGAACAGACGATCGCGTCGTCGACGTCGTCGCCCGTCGCGGCAAACATGAAGAGTCGTTCCTTCCCCCGCCCTTCGAAGTATTCCGGCAAGTCGTTGGTGGTCATGTTGTCCTCGACGCGGTAGTCGCTGAGGAATCGTGCGACATCGGCCGCGGTGATGTCGTTCCGTTTCAATTCGTTCTGATTCAGCATCAGTTGGTAGCCGCGGTTCGAAAGGATGAGAGGGATGTTCGGCGTGGTGGAGTCGAATCGCTTCTCGATGTCGGCCGACATCTCGCGCATGTTGATCGACCAGTTCCCGGCGGCCTCGGGGAAGGGGGTCATGCCGTGATCTGCCGTGAGAGCGAGGACGTAGTTGTTCTTCCCCACCAGCCGGTCTAGCTCGTCGATGATCGCGCCCAGTTGCCGGTCGCTCTCTTCCACGTTCTCCTTGACCTCCGCTTCGACCATGTTCCAGGTGTGACCGGCGAGGTCGATCGCTTTGTAGTTCGCGTAGAAGAGATCGGTAATCTCATCCCGTCCGTACCCCTCCGTCTCGAGGAGTTGCGAGAGGCGTTGCGTCTGGTAGATGGACCAGGCCGGCGTATATCTCACGCCGGCGTCGTAGGAGAGGATCGGGTTCCCCAACCACCGCTGATCGGTCTCTCCGTCCCGGGCGTCGACCTCTTGGACCGCCTCCTCGAGACCCTCGGTGTTCAGTAGGTATCCGGGGAGGGAGTAGTACTCCTCGTTGGTCCGGAAGACGACTCCGCCGAAGTCGTCCATCGCTGCGATGTCGTTATCCCCTTCGGGCAGGTAGGCGCCATGCCCGATCATGCCCAGATGCCATGCATCGCGCGCCATCATCCCGACCAGCGGAGCGTTGTCGTTCGCCGCGTCCCAGAGATCGCCCAGCGTCTTCACTCGCAACCGCCGCGGTGAGGTTCCCTCCCACGCATCGAGCATCTCTCCCTTGACGCGGATGCGCGTGTCGGGGATCCCGTGGGTGGAGGGGAAGGTTCCCGTCCCGATCGTTGCGTGTATCGCCGGGGTGATGGAGGGCGTCGAGCCCACCGTTGCCCTGTCGTAGCCGGTCCCGCGCGTCAACAACCTGCGGAGTTGGGGCCACGCGTCCGGCCACTGCTCGAGGACGTTGTCTCCTCCTCCGTCCCAGACGAGCGTGAATATCAGCTTCGGCGTTCCGTTCCTGTCTTCTTCCGGCAGAAGCGCTTCCTCGAGGACGCGTCCGTCCCTCTCCTCCGGCCATGCGCTGTAATCCATCAGTTCCGCATAAGTGGGGGCGAGGTCGGCGACCGTGACCTCCCTCTTCGGTGAAACGCCGCTCTTGATGAAGCCGGGTCCATACAGGACCAGAGGCACGTCCTGCGTGTAGGGATGCGGCGACGAATGCCTGGTGTTGAACTGTGCGGTCGTCTCCTCGACCGCCAGGACGTCGCCGGATCGACCGGGCACGTATCCGTTGGCCACTCGTTCCAATATCGGGAGCGGCACCTCGCACATCTTCTGCGGCGCTACCAATCTCTCGTGTTGCCCACTGTCGATGGTGGGATCGTCGTCCTTCACGAGGAGGTATCCCCCGGCGACGCCCCCCGTCAGGAGGAGCGCGGTCACCGCGGCGGGAAGTATCCGCCTGCGTCTGCGTCTGAACAGCGTTCGATGATGTCGAGGTGTCACGAGGGCCATCCTCCCAGCGCCTCGGAGATAGCTTGAGAGCGTCACTGCCCGCCGAGCCGCGCCGCCGATGCGGCGTGGTTTCCCGCCTGAGGAAAGGTACCCTGCACGGCGTTATGACCGAGACAACCCGAGCATCATCGGCGTTCATCATCGCGACGCGCAACCGGCCGGATGACCTCCTCAGCACTATTCGGAGCCTCCTCGATCAGACGGTCCTCCCCGCCGAGCTCTGCATCGTCGACTCGAGTGACGAAACGCCGACGCGCGCCGATATCGAGAAGCTCTGCAACGAAGCCGGCCTCCAACTCGACTATCACCATCCGGCCCCCAGAGGGCTCACGGTCCAGCGCAACTACGGGATCGATCGCACTCAAGGAGATCCCGTCTTCTTCATAGACGACGACGTGGCGATGGCGCCCGATTGTCACGAGCGGGTTCTCGATGAGTACGAGCGCTGGGGACCCGAGCTCGCCGGGGTGAGGGCGACCCCCGTCCGTCCCGCGCGCCCGGCTCTCGGCACGAGGGTCTACCGGCGCATCTTCGGGATCGGAGGGTGGTGGCCGGAGTCGAGCGGAAGGGTGCGGCCCGGCTTCTACGCGGAGGGGATCTCCGAGTCTGCAGGGGTCAGGAAGGTCGAGTACTTCAACGGATGGTTCATGTCGTTCAGGCGCGAGGTGTTCGCCCACGAGAGGTTCGATGAGGCTCTCGCCGGCTACGGTTACAAGGAGGACATCGACTTCTCTTACCGCGTGTCACGCCGGTTCACGCTCGTGCAGACGCCGAAGGCTCGCTGCGATCATCTGAAGGCACCGGCCGCGCGCCTCGATTCGCACAACCTGCAGCGGATGAACATGGCGAACCAGTTCTATCTGCATCGCAAGCTGATGCCGCAGGATCTGTTCCACAAGACCGCGCTGTGGTGGTCCCTCCTCGGCCTCTTCGTGCTGTTCCTCGGGAAGGCGATCCAGACGCGCGACCCCGGCCTCGTCACCGGCCTGGCCGCCGGAGCGTTCGAACAGGCCCGAGGTAGGGGCCTGATCGACCCATGACCCGCGTTCTGAACGCCTCCGGGTACGCGAAACGGGCCCGAAACACGCGCGGTTCGCGAAAGACGCGGTCATGAGCGAGTTCGCCGCCGACGCCAGGGGCGCGAAGAAGCGCGACTACTGGTG
>JBOGXG010000260.1:0-17923 GCA_050694195.1 Actinomycetota bacterium
CTTTCTCCCTCCAGCCGAGCCATTTCGCACAGCTCGAATGGTGGGGGTCTTAGGGCGCAGGGTGGGGCCAATTCAGGTGATCGTTTTCCGCCGTGGGGTGGGGCCAGTTCAGGCTAGCGTTCTCACGTCCTGGGCGCTGATAGGCGTCGCTCGGCGCGGCGAGGCCCATCGATAGCGCCAGCGCCACTATCGTGATGAGCTTCCGGCTTCGGCTTGGGCTCTTCGCTCGGCTCCGCATCTTCATGCCGCTCCTCTCGTCCCCGCACTTCGACGCCTGGTAAACTCTGCGTCCGCTCCGTCATCTCCTTGAGCGGCGTCCTGTCCTCAGGCTTGCTTAGCTCTATTCGCCCCCGGCCCACGGCATGCCTCTGATCACTTCTGGTCGCGCCCATCCGTCCCTTAGGGACAAGCATGAGGTAGCAAGCAGCCTCTAGCCTCACCACGATGCCGCCAACGTCCCGCCGCGATCTGCGGGCAGGTGGGGGAGACCCTGCGGGACTTTCCCTGCGCTTACATCGACCGCGCCTCTCCGGTCGGTCGGGTCCTTAATACTGGACGGAACGGCTACTTGAGGTGAACCCGGTCCAGGATCTTCGACGCCCCCGTCAAGTACGACCCCAACCCCTGATCGACGGGAAGTCGTTCGGAGTATCCTGTTGCTCTTCCCCGGTGCTTTTCACGCTGACGCGCTGTGTGCGCGCCCGGTCGATCGGTCATGGACGAAGCCGTCGTGGCCCTGCCGGTTTACCGGGCTCCCCTCATTAGTGTCGTTGGGGATGAGGTCGGCCTCCCGGCTCGAAAAGATAACGAACCGCCCATCACCGCTTATAGCCCGGCCTGCGCTGACGTGGTCGTCTCCGCTCAACGTAGCCCCCCACCATTGGTGGTTCTCTAGTAGCGGTGTCCTGGGACCGGACTCCTCGCCGCTTGAGTTCACCGAGACCCTTTCGGTCGCCTGCCGGGGACACTTCTTCGGCGTGGGCACGCTTTCCGTCGTTAGCAATTCGTTAGCAAATCGGATGGTGGGCGCTAGTCCAGAAAAAGGTAAAGGCCCTGTTACCAGGGCCTTCGTGGTTGCAGGGGCGGGATTTGAACCCGCGACCTCCGGGTTATGAGCCCGGCGAGCTACCAGACTGCTCCACCCTGCGCCCGAGACTTTATCAGCCCTCGTAGCTTGCGAAGAAGCGTCACGGCGCTTGGTTCACAGAAAGGTACCCATACGGTCGTCGAGTGTGAACTAAGCGAGGCGACCGGGCAGGGAGCTACCCCCAACTTTCCACGAACGACTACCGGAAAGGTAGTCAACGATGGAAAGTTTCGTTAGTTGGACAACGCCTCGGCACGGGAGAGCAAGCGACCGAGTTGCTCGATCAGGCGGCCGTAGGCCTCGAAGTCCCCATCGGCGAGGGCGTCCTGGGCCCGGTTGTAGAGGCGGCCGGCCCTATCGATGAGAGCGCGCAGCTCGCGGTCCCCGGCGGGAGAGGGCTCGGTCGTCGGGGAGGGGCCGGGCGAGGGGGTCGCGCCAGGCGACGGGGAGATCCCCGGAGTGGGCGTCACGGACGGGTCCTCGAGGTCGAACAGAGCCGCCAGAGCGGAGTCGAACTTCGGCTCCATCACCACTTCTTCGCCGAGAACGAGCGCGACGTACTTCAGCTCGGGGATCCCTTGCGTGCTGCTGCCGGACGAGCTGGCGGCGGTGACGAAGATCGGCTGTGCATAAAGGAGCGAGTCCTCGATCGGCAGGATGACGAGCGAGCCGAACTGAACGCTGGAACCCTGCTGACGGAGCAGCGAGAGGATCTGCGCGATATCGGTGTCGTTGTTGATGAGATTGTCGACCTGCTGGGGGCCGAGGACGGTGCGAACCCGGGGGAAGTCCAGGAGCGTGATGTCGCCGTAGTTGTCGGGGTCCGAATGGGCGATCATCGTCGACACCATCGTCGGGCGGTTGCGGGGTGTGAACGGGCGCGTCAGAACGAACTCCTCCTCGGTCTCACCGGGAAGCTTCAGGAGGAGATAGAGAGGCGCGAGGAAGTCCCCCTCCGAGGTCGTCTCGAAACCTTGGACCTCAGTGGGCGGCGGAACCTCCCATTCGTCTTCCTTCAGATAGAAGTCCTGTGGATCCGTCATGTGGTACGTCCGGTAGACCTCCGACTGGAGCGAGAACACATCCTCCGGATAGCGGAAATGGGCGATCAGATCGTCCGATGGCTCCTCATCCGTGAAGAGTTCGGGGAAGGCGTTGCGCCACGCGCTTATCAGGGGATCCTCTTCGTCGATGACGTAGAACTTCATAGTGCCGTCGTAAGCATCCACCGTGATCTTCACGGAGTTGCGAACGTAATTGACCGTGCCCGAAAGGGCCCCGTCCTGGCCTCCGCTAACGAAATCGGATGCGTTGAAATGTTCTGCATAGGGATACCAGCGCGTTGATGTGTAAGCGTCCATGATCCACGTCAACCGGCCGTCGACCACGACCGGATAGGGGTCGTTGTCGAGCGCCAGGAACGGTGCCGCTCGGCGCACCCTGTCGCGAAGGTTCCTGTAGATGAGGATCTTCGAGTCCGAGTCGATGAGGCTCGAGAGCACGAGGTTCGGATCGCCCTCCCTGACGGCGAACGCGAGCCTCCTGAACAGGTTCCCGACGCCGATGCCTCCTTCGCCGTCATAGCTGTTGCGCGCGACGCTGCTGTCTTCCTCCGCATCCTCGAGCGGATAGTCGAGTTCGGGCTGCTTGGAGTTGACGATCGAGTACTCGTTCGCCTGGAAGCCTTCCCCGTAATAGATGCGCGGCTGATCGGTATCGAAGGACTCGGCGCCCGGCGTGACCGTCCCCGGAACGTCCCTCACCAAGAAGCTCGGCGCCCCGGCGGTCGTGCTCTCGTTGGCGAGGCTGGCGACGAGCCCGAAACCGTGGGTGTACTGCAGATGCAGGTTCTGCCAGGTACGCGATCGGTCGGGGATGTCGTCGAGCGAAAGCTCTCTGGTCGAGAGCAGCACTTGGCGCATCTCGTCGTCGACCTCGTAGCGATCCACATCCACATCGGTGAACTGGTAGTAGGTGCGCAAGGCCTGCAGTTGTTGATAAGCGCGCTGGAGCACGGCCGGGTCCCACAGCCTGATGTTCTGCAGCAGCGACTGGTTGGCGGAGAGTTCCTCCGCCGCGAGATCGGCCTCGGCCGCGAACTCCGTCGACTGAACGTCATCCAACCCGAAAGCTGTCCTCGTCGCGTTGAGGTTCCGCTCGATGTAAGGACGTTCCTTCTGCTGCTCCTGAGGATCGACCGAGAAGCGCTGCACCACCAGGGGCCATATCGTGCCGGCGAGGAAGGCGGTAAGGATCCAGATGCCGACCGCGGCCAGCGGAAGGGCGAGACGTCTCACCCTTATGTTCACGAGGAACAGGATCGCCGACAGTATCGAGATGATCGCCAGCAAGCGGAGAGCCGGCAGATGCGCGTGAACGTCCGTGTAGCTTGCTCCCGTCACGACCCCTCGCTCGGAGAAGTTGAGCTGGAAGGTCCCCAGGTAGTACTGGTACGCCTTGACGAGTGCGAGCAGTCCCAGGAGCACGGAAACGTGCACGAGGGCCGACGGGGTCACGCCGCGCCACCCAAGCTCGGGACGGACCGCTCCGTAGAAGTACTGCAGGGCGAGGGTCACGACCAGCGACGCGATGATCGCGAACCAGACCCATCCCGCGACACGTTCCAGGAAAGGAAGCTCGAAAACGTAGAAGCTCAGATCCTTGCCGAACTGCGGATCATCGACTCCGAAATCGACCTTGTTCGCCCACAGGAGGTAGAGCTGCCACGCGGAGCTCGCCGAGAGCCCGGCGAGGAAGCCGATCAATAACGAGATCCCCGCGCGGATCCACGCCATGTAGGGGCCCAGGGTGAGACGCGCCTGATCGATCCCGTCGGGACGCCGGCCCGTGATGTCGATCCGGATGTTCCCGTACGCCGGAGCGAAGCGCGCGGCGAGCGCCAGGTTCAACCACACGACGGCGGCGGTGAATGCCCCCACGAGGAGGCCGACGAGGAACTGGGTCCTGAGGCTCGTCCACAGCACCGACGAGAAACCGACCTCCCTGAACCACAGGAGGTCCGTGTAGAAGCGTGCCGAGCCGAATAACAGCGCGAGCACAACGATGACGGCGACGATGACGATCGCTCGCTTGCTCACGCCCTGGCGACGCTCGGGGATCATCGGAGGAGAGTAAACGTCATGGCGCGGCTATGAGCTTCTCTGTTCGTGCAAGACGCCCCGGATCTGGGCCACGAGAGCGTCGGGCGCGAACGGCTTCCCCACGAAACTAGCTCCCGGCCAGTCGTCGGGTGACCCCTGCGACATGCCGCTCAACACCAGCACGGGGATACCCCTGGTCGCCTCCTCGGCGCGCAGGGCGGTGAGGACCTCCTTGCCGTCCATCTTGGGCATGATCTGATCGAGAAGGATCACATCCGGGAGGAGGTCTCTCGCCATCTGAAGGGCTTCGGCTCCGTCTCCCGCGAGATGAACGTCGAACCCCTCGTCCTCGAGCACGAACTCTATGGTCATCCGGACGCTGTGATCGTCCTCCGCCACAAGTACCTTCGGGGCCCCCATAGCCTCCTACGGTAGCCCGTCACCGCCGTTCAAGACACCATCCGTGAGGGGTGGGTCTTCTTCCTCCTCGGGGGGAGGCGTCGGCGAGGGATCGTCGTCGAGGGGATTGATCTCGCTGATGTCGCACTCGAGTCCGCTGCTGCAATCGTCGCCCTCGTCGGGGTCCTTGGGATCCTTCGGATCGCGCGGATCCGACGGGTCGTCGGGCGGATTGTCGATCGGGTCTTGGGGATCGCTCCCGCCGCCCTCGCCCGGAGCGCTCCCGGCGCCGGCGGCCAGATCGAACTCCGGCTCCGCGGTGCCCTCAGAGTTCCCGTCGACGACCCCGGTTGCGACGATCAGGTCGGTCAGGTCGGCCAGGAGGGGATTCGGCCTCGTGTCGAGGATCGTGGCCACCAGACCCCAGCGTCCACCGTTATCACGAAGTTCGAACGCTTGGGTGAACGCGCGTTTCATCGCATGTCCGGGGGCGTTCTCGGCGATAGTGAACGCGATGAGCAAGTCGTCCGTAGCGCGTCTGAGGTAGCGACGCATGAAATCGACGTTGCGGTCGGCCAACCCTGCGAAGTAGCCGAGCGAGGGCCTCGCCCCGCCGATGTTGCTCGATAGCCCGTCCCCGTACTGCGTGAGTTTCTGGTCGAGGGTGATCACCGATCCGAGGAACTGGTCGTCCCACGGATCCGAGGGGCTGAAGCGATAGGGCCGGGGAGCCACCGGGAGATCGCCCACCGCGATCGTCGCTTCGAAGTACTCGGGGATGGTGAGGTCGGGCTCGCCCGGCGTGCTGAGATCTACCGAGCCTTCATAGGTCCCCGCGCGCGTCGATCCCACTCCCTGATCAATCCGGAAGTTCGCGTTGTTGACGTTGGCGCTCACGTCCCCGAAGGTCACCTTCAAAACGTCCCCACGCGATGATTCCGCTCGGAGACTGCCACTCTGCCCGTCGAGCGACCGATCGTTCGCTACCTCGACGCGCGCCTTCCCGTCGAGGAACGCGTGGCGCTGACCGGCGAGACGGAGACGCGCGACGCCGTCGCTTTGGATGAGGTCTCCCTCCTCCAACTCGAGACTGTCCTCGACCGCGATGCGCTCCGTATCGCGCACCACGAAGGCGCGACCCGCGTCGAGCTGAAGCGTCATCTCGTCGATCTCATCACCGGACACGAAAGCGAAATATCCCGCTACGGCAGCGATGAGACACACCGTCAAAAGGATGGCTAGATTCTTCATCTGCCCCTACGGATAATGGGCCCGGCGCCGCTTCCGAGCCCGCATACACACAGTTTGTCCACTTCGCTACCTCTTGTGAATAGCCCGTTGTGACTAGTCACCTAAGGTTAGCCGTCGAGGCTCGCGGCGGCCGCAGGCGGCTCCACGGGCCCTTCACGGGCGGCTTCTTCCTCTTCCTTATCTGACGGTTCTGCGGCGCCGGGTGTTCCCCTGCCCGCCTCGGCCGCTTGGTCCCCTCGTCCGGGCAGCTCGATAGTGAAGGTCGTCCCTTCGTTGGGGCGGCTGTCTACCTGGACCGTGCCGTTGTGTGCCTCGATGATCCGCTGCACGAAAGCAAGCCCCAACCCGAGCCCGCCGAACGTGCGGGTCTCGGATCCGTCGAGCTGCTGGAAGTCGGAGAAGATCCGGCTGAGATCGTCCGTCGAGATCCCTATCCCCTGGTCCGAGATCGTGAGCAGGACTCCACCCGACTCCGACTCGGCGCCGCTTGCCTGCACTGCCACCCGGACGGTTCCCCCCGACGGCGAGAATTTGATCGCGTTGTCGACGATCTCCTCGATGCAGCGCCGGATCAGCCTCTCGTCCCCCATCACCGGCGGCGAGCCGGCCGCAACGTCGATGACGATCTCGTGACTCGGAGCGTGCTCGCGCCATCCTCCGGCCATGTCCTCCACGATCGCCCCGAGATCGATCTGCGTCGCACGCGGAGCCATCCGTCCCGCCTCCATCGCGGAGAAGTCGACGAGAAGCTCGACGATGCGCTCGAGGCGGGAGGTCGAGTCGAGTATCCCCCTCATGAACTGCTTCGCCTTGTCCCTCGGGACGTCCTTGCGCGACAGGATCTCGGCGTAGCCCTTGATCGGCGTCAACGGCGTTCGCAGCTCGTGTGAGATGTTGGAGAGGAACTCTGTCTTCATGCGTTCGATCTCGCGTTCGCGCGTCATGTCACGCACGACGGCGACCGCACCGAACACGCTCTCGTCCTCGTCTTTCAGAACCGCGCTCGTCACCGCCACAGGGATCCGCTCGCCCCGTTTCCTGCGGAGAGAGATCCCGCCGACCGAGCCCTCGGCGAGATCGAATATCGGCAGCCTCATCTTGGCTCCCTGCGCGTCGACGGCAACCAGGATCTCGTCCACGGGCTTGCCCAGAGCCTCCTCGGCCTTGACGCTCGTGAGGTGTTCGGCCTCGCGGTTGAAGGCCAGGATGTTGCGTTCGGCGTCGACGGCTACCAATCCGTCCGCCATCGACTCGATGATCGTCTCGATACGTGCGCGCAGGTCGTGCTCTTGCCGCGCGGCTGCCCGAAGATCGTCGGTCATCCTGAAGAGGGAGGACGTCATCTCGTTGAACGTCTCGCCGAGGACTCCGACCTCGTCTTCACCCACGACCTCCGCCGTCGCGGTGAGGTCACCCTCTCGAACGGCTCGCGCGGTGTGGGTCAACTCTTGGATCGGTCTCGTGATGCGGCGACCCGAGAGCCAGGCGAGGAACAGCGCGACGATCCCGACGATCATCGCCGCGAGGAACAGGGTCTTGGTGACGCCCTCTCGGGCCGAGGTGACCACGGTGGCCTTGGACGACAGCGCGAGCGTCGCGACCGGTCTTCGGTTGCCGTCCAGGATGTCGGCGAAACCCGTGAAGTAGATGAAGTTGCCGAGCGATTGCTGCACGGCCGCGGCCCCCGTGCGCCTCAGCTCCTCCTGTTGCTCCGCGGGGATCCGGAGATCGGGGATCTGACTCGAGCGCAGCTCCGATGCGACGACACCTCCCTCACCGTCCATGAGCGAAGCAGGCGCTTGGCGTGCGCCTCCGGCCACGGCGGAGATGTCTTCCACGGTGAGCGCGTCGAGGAAGCGTCCTACGACGAGCACGCCCGCGTAATCCCCCCCGAGCTCCGAGGGAGCTCGAACCCGCGCGGCGGCCACGATCGCGACCGCATCGCCGATGCGTGTGGGACTCGCGGACAGCGAACGCCCCCGCGCGACCTCTGTGACGACCGGCGCGCCGAGGATCGCGAGGACGTCGCTCTTCCGCAGTTTCGTCGACTTGGATTCTCCGGACCGCGTCTCCACGAAGGGTCCGAAGCCGGCCACGCCCGGCAGGCGATCGACCCTGTCCACGACGACGAAGTTCTTCTCGGCCCCCAGCTCGAGGCCCAGGATGCCGCCGGCCAGCGCCTTCGGATCCGTGCTGTCGGCGAAGCCCCTCTGAACGTCTGGGTAGCTCGATGCCAGGGATCGCGCGTCGATCGCGAGCTGTTCCGTCTCCTCACCGTTCGCCGAGAACGACTGCGCCGCATTGCGCACCTGAGAAGTGACCCGATCGAGCTCTCCGGACGCGACGTTGTTGGAGATGACGCCGGTTAGCGCCGTGGACAACGACAGAACGACGGCAACGAGCAACGCGCCGAAGGATGCGACGAAGCGCGCTCTGATACTCGTGCGGACCGCGCTCCCGAACCACGCCGCGAGGAACAGGAAGCCGACGAACTTGACGCCGTGAGCCGACCAGGCGAACGCGTTGAAAGCGCTTCCACCGAAGGTCGCATCGGGAGCAGCCGCGGTGAGTGCATCGGCGACCGCGAACAACAACGCCGCAGCCGCCAGCCGACGGTAGGCGGCACCTCCTTGCCGGCGGGCGGCCGCGAGTGCGGTGAAGGCGACGAGCAAGGCGGCCCCGGCCGACGCGAATGGAAGGGGATCCTTGACGTCGTAGCCGAGGAACGCGGCCGCGGCCTCCGGTCGCAGGGTTCCGGAGACGCCGATGAGGATGAACGCGAAGGCGAGCGCCCTCGCGCCCACAAGCACGGGATCGGCGTCCGCCACCAGGAAGGACCCACCGTGGAGAACCTGGGCAACCGCGAGTGTCGTAAGACCGAGTCCGACGGCGATCCGGTTCGAAGAGTGGCCCGGCACGAGGTCGGGACGGGTGAACGCGAGCAGCGCGCCCCCGAGCGCCACGAGGAAGCCGAAGAACTCGATAGTGAAATGAAGGGGAACCGCAAGGAAGGACTCGAACATCAGATGAGATTGTCCCACGCCGGCAGCACCGATTCCTGTGTCGTCATGGGATCGGGTTGGTGGCAGGCGCCTGCCACGGGGGGGTGACGGCTCAGTCCAGACCCTCTAGATGCTCCAACGCCTCGCGGAAGTTCGAGACCGAGACGACCTCGATGGCATCTGCTGCATCCACGGCGGCGTCGTAGTTCCCCGCCGGCGCGAGGAAGATCTCGGCTCCCTCTGCTTCTGCGGCGGCAACCTTCTGTTCGATCCCGCCGATGCTTCCCACGCCTCCATCACAGGCGATCTCGCCCGTGCCGGCGATCGCCCGTCCGCCGGTGAGATCATCGGGCGTCAACCTGTCGTAGAGCGCGAGCGTGAACATGAGCCCGGCCGACGGTCCCGCGATCCGTCCCGTCTTGAACTCGATCTCGAAGCCGGGGTCGAACTGGAAGTTCAGATCGCGCATCAGGATCCCGATGAACGGGGCCGAGGCGTCCTCCGGGCGCGCGGCTGCCTCTACCGACACGGTTCGTCGCTCCCGCTTGCGCTTGATGGTGAAGAAGATCCGCTCGCCGGGCCGGTGTCTGTCTATCTCCGCGCCCGCCTGACAAGTCGTCAACGTTCGGACACCGTCGACCTCGATGATCGTGTCTCCCTCACGAAAGACACCCTCGGCCGGAGAGCCCGGCTCCGTCGCCTGAACGCGCACCCCATCTCCCGTGGGGGCCGCGAGGCCGAGGGCGCCGAGCGCGACCTCCTCGGCGTGTTCCTTCGATGCTTCCATCTGGATGCGCTGCTGTAGCTCGACCTCGTCGAGCGGCAGCCCTCCGGTGACGTCTTCCTTCATCACGATCATCGTGTGCGGATCGATCAGCGCGGAGATCCAATCGACGAAGGTCACCTCGACGTCGACCGACACCGTCGTCAGGTAGAGCGCGCCCTCCGAGGAATAGGTGTCGGCCCCCTGGACCTCTACCAATCCTTGGACGTCCCTGATCGGGCCGGGAAGGTAGGCGTAGAAGATCGGGATCGGGACGCGGAAAGCGGCGATACCCAGACCGATGATCAATGCCAGACCCACCACCGGCCGCCACAGCTGAAGGCCCTTGACCGGCTTCACGCCGGGTGGCTCGGGAAGGTCCGTCTCACGCCGCATGGCTGGAAGCTTAAGTAGGTGGTCGGACCTATCGGCCTAACGCCGCGAGTCCAGGAGCACCGAGCGCACGCTCTCGAACGCTTCGAGGCACTTGCCGGCACCCATCACAACGGCCTCGAGTGGCTGCTCCGTGACGTGAACCGGGACCTCGGCCTCCTGCGAGATCAACATGTCGAGACCCTTGAGCATCGCTCCCCCGCCCGTCAGCGTGATCCCGTTCGTGAGGACGTCTTGAACGAGATCCGGAGGTGAGGCTCCGATGCATTCGATGACGGAGGTGATGATCGCGCGCACCTGCTCGTTGACCGCCTCGCGTATCTCCTCGGATGTGATCAAGATGTTCTTCGGAAGGCCCGTCGCGAGATCGCGGCCTCGTAGTTCGGCCTTGTCCTCGTGCGACAGAGGGAACGCGGAACCGATCGCCATCTTGATCCGTTCCGCGGTCCGCTCTCCGATCGCGATCGTGTACTCGCGCCGGACGTAGTTCTGGATCGCGGCGTCGAGGTCGAAGCCGCCCACCCTGACCGCGGTGTTCGTCACGATCCCACCCATAGAGATCAGTGCGACCTCGCTGGTTCCGCCGCCGACGTCCACCACGAGGTTGCCCAGGGGCTCGTGGATCGGAAGGCCCGCACCGATCGCAGCGGCGATAGGTTCCTCGATCAGGTGGCACGACCTTCCGCCGGCCGAAAGCGCCGCTTCCTCGACGGCGCGCCGCTCGACCTCGGTCAGGGCGCTGGCGACGCTTATCAGAACCCGCGGACGGGAGAAACGCGAGACGCCGCTCTTCTGCAGGATCAAACGGATCAGTTTCTCCGTGATGTCGAAATCGGAGATCGCCCCCGAACGAAGGGGCCGTACCGCGACGATGTAGCCGGGGGTCCGCCCGATCATCTGCCACGCTTCGTCGCCCATGGCGAGAACGGCGCCGGTCTCTTTGTTCAGCGCAAGCACCGTCGGCTCGGCGAAGAGGATCCCCTTCTGCCGTTGGTAGACGAGGGTGTTCGCCGTGCCGAGGTCGATCGCGATATCCCGCGCCATCGAGCCTCCTGACTGCTAGTTGAGCGTTCTAGAACCCGGCGCGGGCGCGGGCTTTGCGACGCGCCTCGAGCCTCCGTTTCGCGGCAGCTCGCCGTTCGGGATCGAGCGGCTTGTACCTCGGGACGGCGGTACGAGTAGGTGGCGGAGCATGACGCATCGGCGCGGGAGCGCCGGCCGATGCTCTCTCCGGGCGCGCCGGTCGGCCCGAACCATCGGCACGCGCAACGCGAGGACGGCGCGGCGGGGTAGCCGAGATGCTTTCAAGGCTCTCTCTGAAGCCGTCGACGGTCTCGAGATGGGCGCGCTCCTTACGTTGCTGAAGCCAGAGGCGCGTTATCCCGGCCGCGGCGACGATGAACATGATTACGAGGTAAACCACGAGTTCTCCTAGATCTATGCGGATGTGTCACCCAGGTATCAGGGCGTAAGCAAGACGATGTTGGACTTCGCTCTACGTACCCCGTCTCCTGCCTGGAGGAGCCTAGCCGGGAGTCTCCAGGACGTCGAACGCCCGCGAAAACGCTGGTCAGGCGTCCGCGTGCCTCGTTCCTCGCCAGACCATGAGACCGGCGAGCAAGCCCGCCCCGGCCAGCGCGCCGATGCGCAGCCGACCCTTGTCGACGCTCGTCCTTCCGAGTCGCACCCTCGTGGACGTCCGCTCGACCGCCGCGGTGAACGTCTCGCGGTTGGACCGCCGACACTTGAAGCCTGCGGCGGCTAGTTTCTCGGTCGACATCACCCATGGATGCATCACGTAATGAAGCAAGCCGGCGGGAGCCTCGGCCATCCCCAAGCCCCACAGGCGCTCGGAAACCTGGAACGCGATCGGCTCGGGGAGTGCCAGCCGCTTCTTGCCGACGATCGAGACGATGTCGTGGTAATCGAGCCATCCCTCGGCGGCGAGGTTGTACGGACCGTCGAGATCCTCGAAGACGGCGAAGGCCAGCGCGTCTCCGACGTCGTCCTCGTGCACGAACTGCAGCGGCGGCGAATAACCCTGCACGCCGATGAGGGTCGGCAATTCGAGGAGATGCGACCACGCGTTATCCACGTTCGGCCCGAACACGATCGCCGTGCGGAAGCTGGTCACGATGAGGTCCGGGAACTCCTCTCGGATCTCGCGCACCACGTACTCGGTCTCGAGCTTGTGGGCCGGATAGGAGAAGTCGAGGTTGGCTCGCAGCGGTGACTCCTCCGTCAACGGGAAGTCGTTGTCGGGATGGGCGCCGTAGACGGTGGCGGAGGACGGGTAGATCACCTTCCGCACCCCGGACTTCCCCGCGCAGCGGAACAGGTTCTGGGTCCCGTTCACGTTTACGTCACGCATCTCGGCCTCGTCGCGGATCGGATCCATGATGAAGGCGAGGTGTATGACGACGTCGACGCCGGCGATGCGGGCCTGCAGATGCGGATTGCGGACGTCGATCTGATCGAACACGTACTTCGATGACGATCGCGTCTTGCGCTCGGGAGCGATGTCGAATCCGAGGACGCGGTCCACCCGTTCGTCGTCGAGGAGCGAGTCGATCACACGGGAGGCGATGTAGCCCGAGGCCCCCGTAACCGCCACGGTCACACCGGTTCTCTGCGAGACAGCCATGCCGCGAGGGTAACCCTGATGGATTAGCTCGATGATGAGCGAGAATGGCTGGGTGAGCGAATCCTTCGGAGACATCCCGCTGTTCAGGGAGTTGCAGAAACTACTCACCTCTAGCTCCGGACCCGTGAACCTCGAATTGGCTCGCCAGGTCGCAGGAGCGATCGCCGCTGAAGGGGGGCCCGAGCCGGCTCCGAACGCCGCTGCCGAGAGCGCTTTCTCCGACGACGTCCGTAACGCCGAGTTCTATCTGTCCGGCTACACGCGCCTTCCGCTGGATGAGCCTGCTCTCTCGATGCTCGTGACGAGGATGACGTGGGTGCGAGAGACCTTGGCCTCGTGGGGCTGGTTGTTCGAGCGACTCGCGGCCCGTTTCACGGCCGCCTTCGACGAAGGAGAAGGGGGGCCGGGCCCGGCTCCGGCGCAGATGCTCGGCCAGGTCGTGCCGCTGCTGTCCGGCATCCAGGTGGGGACGCTCGTCGGACAGTTGTCGCGCGAAGCCATCGGTCGTTACGACCTACCGATCCCGCGCGACGACGACGGGAGGCTCTTCATCGTGCGACGGAACGCGGAGGCCGTGGCCGATGAATACGGGCTCCAACCGGACGATCTGACGAAGTGGATCGCGCTCAAGGAGGTCGGCTTGAACCTCATCCTCAACGGCGCGCCGTGGACGACCAAGTATCTCCGCTCATCGTTGTCCGAGTTGATCGATTCTGTCGAGTTCGACATGGCCGACATGGAGAGGCGGCTCGTTGAATGGCAATCGGAGGGCGTTGAGAACGTCCGCCCGGATGCGATGATCCCACTCGTTCAGACGGAACGTCATCGGGCGGCACACACCAATCTCAGGTCGTTCGTCACCGTCCTAGAGGGCTACGCGTCGCACGCCGCGGCTCAGGTCGGAACGGAGATGGTCCCGTCGTGGAGTCGTATCGACGAGGCCATGACGCGGCGGTCCGCGACCCCGAGCGAAGGGAAGACGGTTCTCTCTTCGCTGCTGGGATTGTCGGTGGACCGGGCCCAGGTCGCCGCCGGGCGGACCTTCTGCGCGGCGGTTATCGATCGCGCCGGGATCTCCACGCTCAACAAGGTGTGGGACGCGCCCGACAACCTCCCCTCGGAGGCGGAGATCAAGGATCCCTTCGCCTGGATGGAGCGGGTAGCTGAGGAATAGGCTCGCCACTTCACCGGACCGACCGAGGAGCGCGGGTGCAGCACCAGATCGTTAGCGGGGATGGCTTCGTCGCGGTGGACCTTCCCGACGACGCGGCCATCGTCTCCCCCGGATTCTCGCTGGCTCTGGAAGGAACGCGTGACCTCGCCGCGACCGTGGGGCGAGCGCTCGACGAGCCCCTAGACCGACCGCCGCTGCTCGCTCAGGCGCGACCGGGCATGCGCGTGACGATCGCGTTCGACGACCCCACCGTGCCTTGCTACGCGCCGGTGTGGGCGACCGCTCTCCCACTGATCATCGATCGGCTCGAGGAGGCCGGGGTTCGGCGCGACGACATCTCCTTGGTGTGCGCCAACTCGCTCCATCGTCAGTTCACGCACGATGAACTCGCGCACGATCGGTGACGACCTGGTTAGGGAGCACGGAAGCCGGCTGTCCTGCCACGACGCCGAGGATCCCGAGGCGATGGTGCATCTCGGCACGACGGAGAGCGGGTTCGACGTCGTGCTGGGGAGGTCGGTCGTCGACTCCGACCTCACGATCTATCTCAACTGCTCCACGATGCGAGGTTTCTCCGGCGGCTGGAAGTCGGTCTGTGTCGGGCTCTCCGGCTATAGGTCGATCCACCATCACCACACTCCCGACATCATGAGCATGTCTCTCGATCGCAACCGCATGCACGACATCCTCAACGAGATGGGCGCGCTTACCGAGAGCAAGCTGGGGCCGGACCGCATCTTCAAGGTTGAGACCGTGCTGGCGAACCCGCTCGAGGTCCACGACATGTACGGGGGAAGCGTCGGCGCGACGAGGGCGGCGGTCACCGAGAAGCTCCGACTGCACCAGAGGCCGCGCCGCGAGATGGTTGCTGCGCCTGTGGACGTCGTCGTCTACGGCGTTCCCGACTGGAGCCCGTACGCGGCGTACAGCCATACCAACCCGATCCTCGACATCATCTCGACCGGGCTCGGTTACCTCGGCGGAGTCATCGAAGCGGTCGGCAAGCCCGGGTGCACCGTCGTGCTCGCTACCCCCTGTCCGCCGCGCTGGCACATGACCCATCACCCGGCTTACAAAGAGGTGTGGGAGACGGTGCTGACGGAGACGCTGGATCCCGAGGTCGCGCGCCACGAGTACGAGCCGTCGTTCGCCCGGCGGGACGATTACATCGAGAAGTACCGCTTCGCCAACGCCTTCCATCCCGTGCACGCGACCATGGCTCTGTACCCGCTGAAGCGGATGCGCCACGCGGCCCGCGTGATCGTCGCCGGCGCGGTCGACCCCACCGTCCCGGCACACCTGGGCTTCGACTCGGCTCCAACCGTGGAGGCTGCGATATCGACCGCGCGCGCAGAAGCCGGGCCGGGCTCGACGGTCGCAGTGATCGATTACCCCCTGGCCTTCAACCGCCAGTAACCCAGTTTCTTAGACAGAACTGTTGTTCCCAGAGCAACCGGATCGTGCAGGAACTTGAGAAGATGCCCCGGTGAAGGTCGCCGTTATCGCCGATACCCACACGATGGGGATGAGTCGAACCATGCCGTTCTCGGTGTGGCCCCACCTCGAGACGGCGGACCACATCCTCCATGCGGGCGATGTCTGCGATCCGACTCTCTTGGAGGAGCTGAAGGCGCTCGCCCCGCTAACCGTCGTGATGGGCAATTGCGATGGATGGGACGTACGTGAATGGGGCGCGACCGATGAAGCCGTGGTCGAAGTGGGCGGCATCAAGATCGCCATGCTGCACGACTCGGGGACGAGGACGGGCCGCTGGGGACGGATGCGCAAGCGGTTTCCGGAGGCGCGCGTCGTGGTGTTCGGGCACTCCCACCTGCCGTGGAACGAGGACCGCGACGGGTTGCTCGTGTTCAATCCCGGCAGCCCGACCTGGAAACGGCAAGCGCCTTTTCCCTCCATGGGGCTCTTGTGGATCGAAGACGGAGATGTCGAAGGCGACATCTTCCCTGTCTAGAGGATGACAACCCGGTTTCTTGCACGAACGAGTTGCCCCCGAAGCAACAGTTCTGTCTAAGAAACGGGGGTTTAGGAGACCGAGCGGAGGCGGACCTCTTCCTCGGGCTCGGCGCGCTCTCCACACACCGGGCAGGACGGGTCGCGGCGGACCTTGACCTCGGCGAAACGTGTCGACTGCGCGTCGAACGTGAGGAGGCGGCCGACGAGGGGCTCGCCGTAGCCGACTATGAGCTTCAGTGCCTCGTTCGCCTGAAGTGAACCTACGATGCCCGGGAGCACGCCCAGGACTCCTGCCTCACTTCAAGTGGGGGCCAGTTCGGGGGGCGGGGCCTCCGGATACAGGCACCGGTAACAGGGACCTTCGAAGGGCACGAAGGTCGAGGCCATCCCCTCGAACCGGAAGATCGATCCGTGGACCACGGGCTTGCGAAGTTCGACGGCCACATCGTTGATGACGTACCGGGTGTCGAAGTTGTCGCACCCGTCGACGGCGAGGTCGTACTGCGACACCAGGTCGCGTGCGTTCGATGCGTCGATCCGGAAGGCGTGAACAACGACTTTCACGTCGGGATTGAGGCCCTCGATGAACTGCCTCGCCGATTCGGCTTTCAGCACGCCGACGTTTTCGGTGGAGTGGATCACCTGCCGTTGGAGGTTCGAGACCTCCACGACGTCGGAGTCGACGATCCCGATGGTCCCGACGCCGGCCGCCGCCAGATACTCCAGGGCCGGAGAGCCCAGGCCCCCGGCTCCGATCACCAGAACCTTCGACTCGAGGAGTTTCAGCTGGCCGGCCTCACCGACCTCGGGGAGCAACAGGTGGCGCGAGTAGCGGTCGCGCTTGTCGTGGTCGAGGAAGCTCGGGACGGTGTAGTCGTAGCCGAGGTCCTTCCAGCGCGTGAAACCCCCGGCCATCGAGATGACGTTCTCGTAGCCGAGCTCCTGGAGCGTCCGGGCGGCGAAGACGCTGCGAACGCCGGTGGCGCAGTAGACGACGACCTCGGCGTCCTTGTCGGGCAGCGTGTCCTCGACCCGGCTCTCGAAGTGGGCCCGAGATAGGTGATGGGCGTCGGGGACCTTCCCTAGCGAGACCTCCTCCTGCTCCCGGACGTCGAGCAGCTCGAGCCGCTCCCCCCGCTCGAAGCGCGCCTTCACGTCCTCGGGAGTGGTCTCGCCGATCTCGGCGCGGAGCTGCCGGTAGAGATCTCGAAAGTTTGCCATGTTCCTACCTTACAATAGTTGCAAAGTATCTCGCGAGCCCCCGCTCACGCCGCCAGCGCCGCCTTGACCTCGGCGATCGAGGGGTTCACCAGGAGGGTCTCGCCGATCTGCAGGGAGGGAACCGTGCGGAAACCGCCGGTCGCCCGAGCGATCCGGTCGCCGAACTGCTCCTGTTCGTCGATGTCGATCTCCAGGTAGGAGATGCCGGCCTCACCCATCTGGCGCTTCAACCGGATGCAATGGCCGCACCAGGTCGTCGAGAACATCGTCACTTCGCTCAAGGGGGCGTTTCCCTCCGTTTCGATTTGCATAGAAGATAACGACCGCTATGCATAGAGATTCCCATTTCGCGCGGCCCCCAAAACGAGCGGCTCCCGGCCCCCGAGACGTCCGATGAGAGCCGTGGTGTTCGCCGGAGGGGGCCGGGTCGCCGTCGAGGACGTCCCGAAACCGACGGTGGCCGACCCTAAGGACGCCGTCGTCAAGGTGTCGCTGTCGGCGATCTGCGGCTCCGATCTTCATCTCCTCGACGGCCACACCCCCGGCATGAAGGAAGGGAGCGTCATAGGCCACGAGTTCGTCGGGACGGTCGAAGAGGTCGGGCCGGGTATCTCGGAGCGCGCGCCCGGGGAGCGCGTGCTCGGCTCCTTCCTCATCGCCTGCGGGGCCTGCCCCGAATGTGACAGACACCGCTTCAACTTCTGTCGCAACCGGCGCGCCCTGGGCCTCGGCCCCCTTACGGGAGACCTCGACGGTGCCCAAGCGGAGTATGTGCGTGTCCCGACCGCCGACCTCAACCTCCGGCCTCTCGAAGGGGAGTCGAGCCTCGCCGACGAGCAGGTCCTCTTCGCCGGCGACGTGCTGACCACCGGCTTCTACGCCGCATCTCTGACCGAAGCCGGAGCCGACGATCG
>JBOGXG010000261.1:0-8478 GCA_050694195.1 Actinomycetota bacterium
GGCTCAGGGAGCGTGAAGTTGAAGTACGGGCCCGCGACCGGATTCGAGGAGCCGAGCACCTGTGCGAGCTTGTCTGCCCATCCGGCGTACCAGACGACGCGGTCGATCGCACGCGCGACCTCGGTGCGGCCGCCGGAAGCGGCTGCGAGCGCAGCCGCGCGCGTCTCCATGGTCTCGGCGAGCCGGTACAGCACCTGTCCGCGGTTGTAGGCCGTCGCCCCGCTCCAGCCCGATACCGCCTTCCGCGCCGCGACGACCGCGTCGCGCACGTCCTTGCGCGACGCGCGCACCGCGTTCGCCAGGAAGTCGCCTCGCGCGGAGTTGACGGGGTAGGAACGGCCGGACTCGGAGCGCGGGAATGCCCCGCCGATGTACAGCTTGTAGGTCTTCCGAACGTCGACCCGGCTCATAACGGCTCCAGGTCGAGGTAGGGCTCGAGCCCGTGCCGCCCGCCTTCGCGACCGAACCCGGACTCCTTGTAGCCGCCGAAGGGGCTGCCGGGATCGAACCGGTTGAACGTGTTGGCCCACACGACGCCGGCATCGAGGTGGTCCGCCATCCAGAGGATGCGGGAACCCTTCTCCGTCCAGACACCGGCCGAGAGTCCGAACGGCGTGTTGTTCGCCTTCTCCACCGCCTCCTCCGGCGTGCGGAACGTCATCACGGACAGAACGGGGCCGAAGATCTCCTCCTGAGCGACGCGATGCGATTGCGAAACACCGGTGAGAAGAGTCGGAGGGAACCAGAAGCCGCGCTCGGGGACGTCGCAGGCGGGCTGGAAGATCTCGGCCCCCTCATCCACCCCGATGCCGACCAGGCGCTTGATCTTCTCGAGCTGATCGCGCGAGTTGATCGCCCCGATGTCTGTGTTCTTGTCGAGCGGGTCACCCAGTCGCAACGTTCCGAGACGTCTCTTCAGTTTCTCTAGGAATCGCTCGGCCACGCCCTCCTGAACCAAGAGGCGCGACCCGGCACAGCACACGTGGCCCTGGTTGAAGAAGATGCCGTTGACGACGCCTTCGATCGCCTGGTCGAGCGGCGCGTCCTCGAAAACGATGTTGGCGGCTTTGCCCCCGAGTTCCAGGCTCAGGTGCTTCCCAGTTCCCGCCACGGAACGTTGGATCTCCTTCCCGACCTCCGTCGATCCGGTGAAGGCGATCTTGTCGACGCGAGGATGCTTCACGAGCGCCGCTCCCGTTGCGCCGGCACCGGTGACGATGTTGACCACGCCCGGCGGAAGGCCGACCTGTTGCACGATCTCGGCGAACGCGAGTGCGGTGAGTGGGGTCGTTTCCGCCGGCTTTAGGACGACCGTGTTCCCTGTCGCGAGCGCCGGAGCGATCTTCCACGCCAGCATCAGGAGAGGGAAGTTCCACGGAATGATCTGCCCCGCCACGCCGAGAGGCTTCGGGGCTCGGCCCGGGAACGCGTACTCCAACTTGTCGGCCCAACCGGCGTAGTAGAAGAAATGTGCTGCAACCAGCGGGATATCGACGTCGCGACTCTCCTTGATCGGCTTGCCGCCGTTCATGCTCTCCAACACCGCGAGTTCACGACTCCGCTCCTGGATCACGCGCGCGATCCGGAAGATGTACTTCGCGCGTTGGGCCGGCGCGAGACGCTGCCAACCGCGCGCCGCATCTCGTGCCGCGCTCACGGCTTTGTCGACGTCCGCCTCACCGGCGATCGAGATCGCCGCCAGCACCTCTTCGGTGGCGGGATTGATGGTCTTGAAGTACTCGCCCGACTCCGGCGGCTGCCACGCCCCGGCTATGAAGAGGTCGTAGGTGTCCTTCACCGAAACGACGTCGGTGGATTCGGGGGCCGAGGAGTAGGTCCAGGTACTCATGGTCTCGAGCTAGTCCAGCGTGTAGCGGTCGGGGTCGGCGTAGGCACCCGTCCGCTGCTTCGCGATCTGCATGAGCAGGTCGTTGAGGAGCGAGGAGGCGCCGATCCGGAACATCTCTGGGGTGAGCCAGTCATCTCCGAGAGTCTCGTTCACGATGACGAGGTAGCGCAATGCTTCCTTCGAGGTGCGGATGCCTCCCGCGACCTTGAGGCCTACGGAGCGACCGGTATGGTCGGCGAAATCCCTTATCGCCTCCGCCATCACAAGCGCGAACGGGAAGGTCGAGGCCGGCGAGATCTTGCCGGTGGACGTCTTGATGAGATCGGCTCCCGCCGCCATCGCGATGAGCGACGCCCTCCGAACCAGATCGTAGGACCCCAGTTCTCCGACCTCGAGGATGACCTTGAGATGGGCGTCGCCGGCGGCATCCTTCGCTGCGACGATCTCGTCGTAGACGGTCGCCTCGTCCCCGGCGAGGAGCGCGCCCCGCGAGATGACCGAGTCGATCTCGTCGGCTCCGGCCCGAACCGCCTCGCCGATCTCCTGGAGCCGCACCTCGAGCGACGATTGACCCGACGGGAAGGCGGTCGCCACGGACGCGACCTTGACCGTCGACCCCTTGAGGGCGTCGGCCGCCACCGGCACCACCCGCGGGTAGACGCAGAGGGCGGCGACCGACGGGATCGACGGGTCGGTCGGGTCGGGACGCCGAGCTTTCGCGGCCATCTGCCTGATCTTGCCCGACGAATCCTTGCCCTCCAGAGTGGTGAGGTCGCAACAACGGATGGCGAGATCCAAACCCCATAGCTTGGACTCGCGCTTTATCGAGCGAGTGGTGAGCGAGGCCGCGCGCGCATCGGCTCCGACCTGATCCACGGTCCCGCCGATGGACTCGACGAGCCCCAGCGGCAACGTCCCTGTCATCGCCACAGGCGACTCCTAATGATCGTGGTGGTGGTGATGCGAATGATCGTGCGCGTGACCTCCGCCGGCGCCAACGAGCGGCAACGAGATGCGTTTGCTCGGCTTCGGCTTCGGTGGAAGGAGGTTCACGAGTTCCTTCGCCGCGGTATCCAGTGCCTGGGCCACCTCGCTGTCGGGGACCTGCAGCACGATCGGGGCTCCGACATCGGCGAGTTCCCGCAGCTTTGGATCGAGCGGGATCTCCCCCAGGAGAGGGACGCCCAGCTTCTCGGCGAGCGTCGTACCGCCGCCGGTGCCGAAGATGTCGTAGCGCTTGTCGTCGTCGCCGCGGAAGTACGACATGTTCTCGATCACCCCGGCGACCTTGAGCCCCGTCTTCTCGGCCATGTAGCCGGCGCGCACCGCGACCTTCTCGGCGACGGCCTGCGGCGTGGTCACCACGACCATCGACGCGCCCGGAAGGAACTGAGCGATCGAGATCGAGACGTCGCCGGTGCCCGGAGGGAGATCGATCAACAGATAGTCGGGTTCGTCCCAGTGAACGTCGGTGAGGAACTGCTGGAGCGCTTTGTGGAGCATCGGGCCGCGCCATACGACCGGGTTGTCCTCGGCCGTGAACAGCCCGATGGATACGACCTTCACGCCGAACATCTCCGGCGGCATGATCATGTCCTCGACGATCGTCGGACGCTCGTAGATGCCCAGCATCCGCGGGATCGAGAATCCCCAGACGTCGGCGTCCAGCAGTCCGACGCTATGACCCTGCTTCGCGAGAGAGGCCGCGAGGTTTACCGTCGTCGTCGACTTGCCGACGCCGCCCTTCCCGGAACCGACCGCGATCACCGTCGTCGGCGAATCGCTTCGAGCGAAGGGGGCCGGCGTTTCCTTCCGGAGGCCTCCGACGAGCGCCTGCCGCTCGTCTTCCGTCATCGACGTGAGCTCGACCTCCACGTCCGATATGTCCGGGAAGGCTTCTTTCAGCTTCGCTGGGATGACCTCCATGAAGAAGGACTTGAGAGGGCATCCGGGGATGGTCAGCGCCACGAGAACGCCCACCCGCGAGCCTTCGATCCCGATGTTGCGGATCATGTTCAGTTCGTTGAGGCCGCGGTGTAGCTCGGGATCCTGGATCTCGCCGAGGATCCCGGAAATCTGTTCTTCGGTGGGTATCGCCATCAGCTGCTCGACTCCTTTAGGTTGCTCAGGATTCAAGGGTAAAGGACTCAGAGCTATTCCGAACCGTTTCGAGCGAGAGGAAAGATCGCTCTACGAGGCCGCCCGGGGCCGAAACGCCGCAAAGGTCAGACGAGCAGATCGAGCGCGTCGGGAACGTGCGACACCTCTACCTCTTGCCGTTCGCCGATGTAGTCCCCATCGACCTGCACGGGCTTCGGCACGTCGGCGAGCCACGTGAAGGTGGGGATGTCGTGGAAGTAGCGGCTCTTGCGCCACGAGACGTGGCCCTTGCTGACGAAGAGGGCCCACACGAGCCGCGGGATCGTCGCCGTCCTGATGTTCCTCAGTACGAGGAGATCGAGACGCCGGTCGAGGCGGGCCTGAGGGCAAGCCTCTACCGGGAACCTCCTGTAGTACGTGAAGGGGCGGGCGTTGCAACAGACCCCGAGCACGCCCTTGAACGAGTCGTAGCCGGGGATCCTGACCGTCAACCACTGGTCGGTCGTCCGGTACTCGGTCGCGCCGGCCGCGAAGGCATGCTTGATGAAGGTCCACTCGGTCTTCTCGTTCCCCGCGTTGACGTCGCGCTCGACGCGCTTCACGACCTCGGCGTCCAGTCCGATCCCGCACGAGAACAAGAAGTAGCGGCCATCCATCTTCCCTAGGCCGATCCGACGTTTCGTGCCGCTGCGAAGATTGCCCGCGACGAAGGCGGTGGCTTCAACGGGATCGCGCGGCACCCCCAGCGAGCGCGCCATGACGTTCGTGCTCCCTCCCGGGAGGAGGCCTAGGGCGATATCCGACCCAACGAGCGGCTGCGCTATCTCGTTGATAGTGCCGTCGCCACCGAACGCAACGACGGCGTCGAAATCGCGGTCCAGGGCCTCGGCGGCCAGCTCGATGCCGTGATCGCGCGCCCGAGTGTCATGCACCTCGAGCTTGAAGTCGGCCGAGAGGGCCTTGACGATGACCTCTTTCGTCCGGGGCGAAACCGAGCCGGCGCGCGGGTTCGAGATGAGCATCACCTTGTCCACGCACGGATGCTAACCGGCCCCGATCGAGGCCCCACGTAGACTGGAGAGGTGGGCGCTTACGATCTGATGACGTGGGGGGCGGTGGTCATCGGAGCCCTGGTCGTTGTGGGCCTGATCGTCGCGGTCCGCTCCAGCAGCAAGTGGCGCGACACTTCTCCAACCGACCCGGCCGCGCGTCAGGCGCTCTATCGCCTGTGGTCGAAGAGAGGTAGTGGCGAGCGCTAGCGCCCTAGATGACGATCTTTAGGAAGACGTCGACTACCTCGGGGTCGAAGTGCTTGTCGGAGCTGAGCTCGATGATCGTCAATGCGTCGTCCATCTCGACCGGTGTGGAGTACGGGCGCTCGCAGGTCATTGCGTCGTAGGCATCGGCAACGGCCAGAACCCTCGCGGGGAGTGGGATGTCCTCTCCGTGCAACCCGAACGGGTAGCCGCTCCCATCCCAGCGCTCGTGGTGATGGAGGATCACGTCGGTCACGATGTCGTCGAAGCCGAGCGGAACTATTAGCTTCGCTCCCATCTCGGGGTGCCGGCGCATGATGTTCCACTCGTCTGCATCGAGGGGGCCGGGCTTGTTGAGGATCGAGTCGGGAACGCCGATCTTCCCGATGTCGTGGAGGAGGAAGGCGTAGTTGATCTCGCCGTGCGCCGCGAGATGCGGGTCGACCTGTTCGAGACATGCACTCGCGAGGATCGCGGTGCGATAGATGTGTCCGCCGGTTCCCGCGTCCTTCATCTCGACCGCGGCGGCAAGGACCTCGACGGCCTCGGATAAGCGCCGATCGAGTTTGATGTCTGGTTCGTCTGTCTGAACCAGCCGTAGGTCAACTGCCTCCATGAGCCTCTCCCCGAACCCAGAGTGCGTCGCCGAACGTCACGCCCATACCCCACGCGAAGTTAAGCAGGGCGGATCTAACGCTGAAATCCGGCGAAGGGTTGAAAAGGGGGGCCGAGGTGACTAGTCCAGTAAGACCTTCGAGTCGATATCCGTCCGTTCAGGGAAACCAAGCAGAGGCGGGCGGCCTCAACCGGACGGCTATCCTTCGGCCGTGGAGTTCGAGGTGGCGCATGAATTCGAAGCGGACGTCGAGCGCGTGGCGGAGGCGCTCCTCGACCTCGATTTTCAGGCGAGCCTCGAGGACGTCGGTGCCCTGGCCGGCCGCAAGGTGCTCTCTCAGGAGGAGAACGGCGACAAAGTGGTGCGCCGCATCCGGTGTGTCCTCGACATCAACGTCGACGGCGTGGTGCGGAAGTTCATCGGCGATTCCGATCCGGCCTGGGTAGAGGTCGGCGAGTGGGACTCGAGCCGAGCACAGTGGCGCTGGCACATCGAGCCCGAGGCCGCGGCCCACCTGCTGGAGGCGGCGGGCAAGACCGTGCTCCTCCCGTCGGACAACGGGACGATCCGCAAGGTCACCGGGACGGTGAAGGTCAAGGTCCCGCTCTACGGGGGGAAGGTCGAGAGGTGGATCATCGACGGTCTCGAACGGGCGTACGACGAAGAGGCCGGATACCTGGCCAGGTGGCTCCACGCTTAGGTGTCAGATGTCCCCGAAACGTCACATGTGTGTCCGGAACACCTGTCACAGATGTCCCCGGAACGATCCGTCACCTATCTCCCCGGGCCGCACATGGACACCTGTGGAGCGGGCGTAACCGAGTCGTAACAAGCGCGAAACGGCCGGGAAACCACATCCCTTTAGGGTGACGGTCAGTTGGGAGTGCCTCAGCGTTGAGGCCCTCGTCCGGATGTGCACAGAGGAGGAGATGTGGCAGCCAGTCCAGCAGACGTTCTTAAGCTCGGAGAGCAGAACGGAGCGCAGTTCGTCGACATCCGTTTCTCGGATCTTCCCGGCTTGATGCAACACTTCTCGATGCCGTTCGAGGAGTTGACGGAAGAAGCTTTCGAAGAGGGCTACGGCTTCGATGGGTCATCCATCCGAGGCTTCCAAGAGATCCAGGAATCGGACATGATCCTGGTTCCCGATCCCAACACCGCGGTGATGGATCCTTTCCGCCAGCATCCCACCTTGATAATCAACGCATTCGTCAAGGACCCCCTGACGAACGAGTTCTATTCGCGGGATCCTCGCTACATAGCGCGCAAGGCCGAGGACTATCTGAAGGGCAGCGGGATCGCCGACGTCGCCTACTTCGGGCCGGAGGCAGAGTTCTATATCTTCGATTCGATCCGGTTCGATCAGAACCAGCACTCCGCCTATCACTACATCGACGCCGTCGAGGGAGTTTGGAACTCGGGGGCCGAAGAAGACGGCAACAACCTCGGTTACAAGCCCCGTTACAAGGAGGGCTACTTCCCGGTGCCTCCGATGGATCACTACCAGGACCTCCGCTCGGAGATGGTCCTGACCCTCCGAGAGCTCGGCATCCCGGTCGAGGTCCATCACCACGAGGTTGGTACTGCCGGTCAGGGTGAGATCGACATGGGTTTCGGTCCCCTGCTCGAGATGGCCGACCGGTTGATGCTCTACAAGTACACGGTGAAGAACGTCGGACTCCGCCACGGAAAGACGATCACGTTCATGCCTAAGCCGATCTTCCAGGACAACGGTTCGGGGATGCACGTTCACCAGTCGCTCTGGAAGGACGGCGAGACGCTGATGTGGGACGAGCTCGGCTACGCGCAGCTCTCCGACACCGCTCGCTGGTACATCGGCGGGATCCTGGAGCACGCCCCCGCGCTGCTGGCGCTGTGCGCTCCGACGACGAACTCCTACAAGCGGCTCGTCCCCGGTTACGAGGCCCCCGTCAACCTCGTCTATTCGCAGAGGAACAGGTCGGCGGCCGTACGGATACCGCTCTATTCGAAGTCGCCTAAGGCGAAGCGTATCGAGTTCCGGTGTCCTGACCCGTCGTGCAACCCCTACCTCGCCTTCCCCGCGCTACTGATGGCCGGGCTCGACGGGATCAAGAACAAGATCGAACCGCGCGACCCGGTCGACAAGGACCTCTACGAACTGCCGCCGGCCGAGCTGGCGTCGGTACCGCAGGTTCCGGCATCGCTCGACGGCGCGCTCGATGCCCTCGAGGCCGATCACGACTTCCTGCTGGAGGGCGGCGTCTTCACCGAGGACGTCATCACCACATGGATCGACTACAAGAGGGTCCACGAGGTCGACGAGCTTCGCCTCCGTCCGCATCCGTGGGAGTTCTACCTCTACTACGACATCTAATATTTGATCGATTCGACCGTGGAGGCCCCCGGCTCGCAAGCCGGGGGCCTCTTCTGCGCAGGAATACGTAGAGACGTAAGTCGTCTCTCGGTGTTTTTCTACCTAGAACGGTACGGAACGATCGGGGGATGAGGCGAATGACGGCGAGATTCGAGCGGGACATCGAGCTGATCCAGACACTCAAGGAGCACCTGCCCGAGATGACGAAGGTCATCGAGCACCGCCGCCCGGAAGCCCCGAGCCGGAACGGTGACGCCCACGACCGACGCTTGAAGCAGTGTGTCGCGGTCATGGTCTGGGA
>JBOGXG010000262.1:0-2781 GCA_050694195.1 Actinomycetota bacterium
ACGTGCACCTAGTCTATTGACGTCCTTCCGTCCCCTCTCGCTCCGGCTCAGGGCCGCGGCGCGCTGCTACTCTCGGTCTCGATCGGTCTCGCGGAAGGGCGGCCCGTGACGCTCCCGAATTTCCTCAACATCGGCACGATGAAGGGCGGTACGACCAGCCTCTTCCGTTACCTCGACGCTCACCCGGACGTCTACATGCCTTCGGCCAAGGAGCTTCACTATTTCGTCGCCGAGCGGAACTGGGGCCGGGGACTCGCCTGGTACGAGGACCAGTTCCGCGACGCGGGTGGCCGGCCGGCGGTCGGAGAGGCGTCACCCAGTTACACGAACCATCCTCAATGGCAAGGGGTTCCGGAGCGGATCAAGTCGGTCCTGGGAGACGTGCGTCTCATCTACGTGCTGAGGGATCCACTGGAACGCATGAAGTCCCATTACCGCCACGAGGTCATCATGGGACGCGAGCACCAGGCGCCGGACGCCGCGCTACGAACCGATACCCCCTATTTCCACCGGAGCTGCTACGCCCTCCAACTGGAGCGATATCTCGAACACTTCGAGCGCGATCGCATCCTGCTCGTAACGAGTGAGGATCTGAAGAGCAAGCGTGACGAGACGGTTGCGAAGGTCCTGGGATTCCTCGACCTGGAACCGATCGTGGCCCCCCGGGCCACGGCCGGGGAATTCCACAGGAGCTCCGACAAGGGGCGGAGGAGCAACACGCTCAGATCGCTGGCGAAGCTCCCCGCGTACGAGCGGATCTCGAGGGCGGTGCCGGAAGGTGTGAAGAGCCGCCTCCGGGGGCTCGGATATCGGCGCGTGGAGGTCGGCGACGTGGAGCTGGCACCGCATAAAGAGCACGAGCTTCGAGAGGCACTCGCTCCCGACGTAGCCAAGCTGCGGGGATATATGCCGGCCGACTTCACCGGCTGGGGTTTCCCCTAGCGGGCTCGGCCCCGTCGCGGAGCGTCCCGAGACCGCGGCCGATGCGGCGACGGGCGACCGCTTTCCGGTAAACGGCTTCGTACCCCTCCGCCGTTCGCGAGATCGCGTAGGTGGCTCGGACGTGCTCCGCGCCGGCCCTGCCGAGACGCCGGGCGAGTTCCGGCTCACGTCGCAAGCGGTCCAGCGTCTGAACCAGCTCGTCCAGGTCGTTGACAACGGATCCCGTTTCACCCGATGAGATGTGAGCGGCGATCCCGGGGCTGTCGCTGAAGACGATGCTGGCGATCCCGAGTGCCATCGCCTCGATCACGGAGTTCCCGAACGTCTCTACCTCGTTAGACGGGAGAACGAAAGCGTCCATCGCCGCCACGAGTTCGGCCACCCGGTCGCGCATCCCCGTGAAGATCACCGACCCTCTTATGCCGAGTTCCTCCGCGATCCGCTCCAGCCGGGCGCGCTCCGGACCGTCCCCCACGATGAGGATCGACAGACGATCGGCATCCAGACGAGCGGCAGCTTGTAGCAAGAGATCTATCCGCTTCCATCCCTTCAGGAACGCGGTCGTCCCGACGACGTACGAATCTTGGGGGATCCCGAACCGCCTTCGAACCTCGTCGCGCGTTTGCTCCGGTTGGAGGAGATCGAAATCGAAGCCGTTGTAGACGACATCGATCGTGTCGCGGGGGATACCGAACAACTCGGTGAGCGTGTCCGCTGCGTAGGGCGTATTTCCACACCAGGCGTGGAAGGTTTTCCTCAGCAAGAGGCCGGCCGTGACGCGGCGGAACTGTTTGCGCCGCGGCTGGGCGGCCTGCCTCCCCGCCCGTTGGGTGAACACGCGGACCTGAGGACCGCCGACACCGCTCGCAACGAACGAGAGCGGCTCGACGTTGTGGAAGTGATGTAGCCCGTAGCCCCTTAGACCGCGGATCATGCGTGGGAGCGACGCGACGTCCATCCCACTTGTCGTTCCGAACGAGATGACCGGGCAGCCGATCTCCTGAAGTGCCTCGGCATAGAGCCCCACGGCGTGGCCGAACGCGACGCCCACCTCGTGTCCTCTGCGCATCTGTTCTCGAACCAACTGGTACACGGCGCGCTCCGCACCGCCGATGTTCCCCGTCCAGAGGACGTGAAGGATAGAGGGCAGGCCCTGAGGATCAACCTGCGACGCGGGGGCCGGGTCGGAGGCCATCCGCTAGGGGCCCGCTCGGCGGGCCGTCCTGATCCGTGACCGCTTCCTGATCTTGTTCGTTACCCGACGCCGGTAGAGATCCATCAACTCACTCCGCCGGCGCTCCATCGTCGTCGGCGGGACCGCGGCCCCACCTACGCGCGGCTCGTAACCCAACATCGAGAGCTGGTCTCCAACGACCGCCTCGAAAATCTCGATCTCGCGATCCGACAACTCCCGCTCCCATGCGGATGCCCTGCTCTGCTCCGGCGGTCGCCCGACCAGAGCGTGCTGTTCCTTCGTGTAAACGGGAACCTCGAGTCCTCCGCCGTGCGCCATGTCCGCGTGGTGCTCGATGCCGAGTTCCGAGGTGAGCCATCGCAAGGTGCCGTCGGTCCGCGCGATGAGATCCTCATAGCGAACCCGAACGCATCTGTCTTTCAGCCACGATTCGGCGGCCAGCCCGAACGACGTTCCCTCGAGCCAGTAGTGGGCCGCTCGGTGGACGGAGTTCGGCCCCCACTCGACCTTCATCAACGAGGCGGCAACAGCCCTTCCGTCGCGGACCAGGTGCACGAATGAAGCATCTGGAAAGGCTTGCGCGAGGGTTGCCGCTCTCCTGATGTTGTTCGGCGTGTGATCGATCCAGACGTCGGCGTCATCCT
>JBOGXG010000263.1:0-8795 GCA_050694195.1 Actinomycetota bacterium
GCGTGGACACGTAGCGCTCGCCCGAGTCCGGCATCACGACGACGATTCGCTTGCCGCGCCACTCCGGCCTGCGGCCGACCTCGATCGCCCCGTGCAGCGCGGCGCCCCCGGAGATCCCGGCGAGGACCCCCCAGACCACGGTCTCCCCCGTCGGATCCCCCAGAGTCAGGAACGGCATCGCGACGAGAAGCAGCGACGATCCGGCTACCTGCGACCAGAGGACGACGCCGAAGACGTCCGTCCGTCGGGTGACGAGCCCACCCATGAAATCGGCCGCGCCGTACGTGACGGCCGCAGCCAGCCCGAGGATCACTGCCATCTATCGACATCCCTATGCACGGCGCAACCGTAGCGTCGTCGTCGCGAGTGAAGCTACGGTGGACCGATGAGTGGGAGAAGCAGGTGGAGGTGATCCGCAGGCGGACGGTTTGGGCCTCCGTCTGCGCCGTCGCGCTCGCCGCGTCACTCCTCGCTTCGGACGCCGGGTCTGCCGCGCCCGAAGGTAAGGGCGCGCCGAAGTTCCCGAAGCGCCCCAACATCCTCATCGTCCTACTCGACGACGTGCGCGCCGACGAACTGCTGTCCGTCATGCCGGCCACGAGGAGACTGTTCAAGGAAGAAGGCACGCGCTTCACGAACATGTTCGCGACGACCCCGCTCTGTTGTCCCAGCCGAACGTCGATCCTGACCGGCGAATACGCTCATAACCACTTCGTGCAGGACAACAAGAACTCACGACCCTTACGCCGACGTCAGAAGTACACGATCGAGGCGTACCTCAAGCGGGCCGGCTACAAGACCGCGGTCCTCGGGAAGATCCTCAACAGCTGGCCCCTCCGGAAGGATCCGCGCTTCTTCCACAGATGGACCCTGTCGCGCGGAGGGTACGAACGAGCGAGGTACAACATCAACGGTCGCTCCCACGCGATCGGGAAGTACTCGACGAAGTTCCTTGCCGGGCAAACGGAGCAGTTGCTATCGGCCTTCGAGAAGGCCGATAAGCACCCGTGGTTCATCCATCTCTCCACCTATGCCGCGCACGCTCCGTATCTCCCGGAGAAGAGATATCGGGACGCCGAGGTTCCCGCATGGGACATGAATCCGGCGGTCGGCGAAGAGGATCGCTCGGACAAACCGCCGTGGGTCAACGACGCCGAGGTGGGACTCGGCAGAGCGGCCTCGATCAGAGAGGGCCAACTACGTACGTTGATGTCGGTGGACGATCTGGTCGCGCGCGTCTACCGGCACATCCGAGCGTTGGATGAAGAGAACACCTTGGCTTTCTTCGTCTCCGACAACGGATTCATGTGGGGGGAGCACGGGCGGCTCTTCAAACGAACGCCGTACGACCCCTCGATCAGGCTCCCCCTCCTGATGCGCTGGCCGGGCCACGTGGAGTCGGGCGTCGTCGACAAGAGGATCGTTGCCAACATCGACATCGCGCCGACGATCCTCGAGGCAGCCGAGATCGAGACGCGGCCGGAAAGACCTATGGATGGACGCTCGCTACTGCAACCCGGGGAGAGAGAACGCCTACTGCTCGAGTACTGGGCCGAGGGCGGCCACGGTTTCCCCACCTGGTACGCCACACGCACCAAGGAGTATCAGTACACCCGTTACGAAGACAGCTTCGGCGACGTGATCTTCCGGGAGTACTACGACCTCGTCGAGGACCCGTGGCAGCTGAATAATCTGTTCGGTGACGCCAACCCGACGAACGACCCGGTGATCGTCCCTCTGGATCTGCAGCTCGATCAGGACATCCGATGCCGGGCGGCGACGTGTCCCTGACTCTCTTCTAAGGGCGCAGAGAGCTCGTATCGACGACCTCGAACGCCGAGCCCGGGACCTCGTGGAGTGAATGAAGCGCGTCGTTATCCCACTTCGGGTGCGGCGCGCCGCTGATGTACCAGTCGGATCCGTTATCCGCCACGATCATCCCGTAGCGCTTGAGCGCGGTCAGCACGATCCTCGCCTGCTTCGGATAACCCGCGATCTTGAAACCACTCTTCAGACGCACCCTCAGTCCCATGGGAGGAAGACTCGGGTCGTTGGAATCGCTGGCGAAATGCCGAGCCGGATATATGTATCGCCTCCGGGACTCGCTCACCGTGAAGCGCAAGGCATGATCGATCTTGCCGCGCCTTACCTCGTCGTAGCGCGCAAGCCCCGGAAGGATGGGGAGACCAGCGGCATCCGCCGAGGTCCAGCCCTTCGGTCGAAGGGCGTTCGATCGCAGATCCCAGATCGCGCCCGATCCCGCCCGCCATCGTCCCGGACCCCTGGGATAGAGCGCGAACAACTCATAGAGCTTGCAACGTGCTTTGTCCACGATGATCGCGTGTCGGTCCCCGTTCGAACGTCTGCTCCCCTCGATCTTCACGTCCTTGGGGATGGGGTAAGGGCCCTTGTCGCTTTCGCTCGCGTACTGGAAACGGACCTTGGACCTCTTCTGATGACGTCCCACGACGGTTATCGGGATACCGATCTTGCCTCCCTCCCACCGTCCCGAGCCGAAGTCGGCATGCACGTGGTCGTTCCGACCGATCGACCTGACGATCCGCCGCGATCGCGACGCAACGGGAAGATCGTCCACGCGCTGGTTCCAGACGTTGTTCGCGGGGAAGACAGGACACTTGGGGGCCGCCGGCATCCGTAAGGCCCGAACGGGTTGGAGCGCCCCCACTAGCAGTGCCGGAACGACAAGAGGGAGGAGCATCTTCTTCATGGTCATCAGGTTCATCCTCCTACGATGCACCTTTCCGTTTGCGCTCGGAGCATGCTCCGGTTTGACTTAGGAGGAATCGACGCTTTCTCGAGTTTCCTGGAGGGGACATGAGCCCGGTGCAACGAACATCGATCGTAGGCGGATTGGTCGCCTTGCTCATCACCATGGCCGCACCGGCTTTCGCTCAGGACCCTTCCGACCATGACTTCGTGGTGCTCACCGGGGGGGCCGTGGTCGCCGAGGGCAGGAGCGTGGGAAGCCTCGTTGTTTTCGACGGGGACGTCCGGATCGAGGGGACCGTCGAGGAGTCGGCGGTTGTCTTCAACGGGGATGTCACGATCGCCGGCACCGTCACCGAAGACCTCATCGTTTTCAACGGCGACGTCCGCCTCCTCGATGGGGCGGCCGTGGAAGAAGACGTCATCAGCCTGCGAGAGCCGGTGGTCGCACCCGGCGCGACCATCGGTGGAGAGGATCGCCGGCTGCGTCATTTCGACTTCGACTGGCGCTTCGGGTTCGCCGCTCGTTTCGCGTGGTGGTTGGCCATCTCCGCGTCGACGCTGCTGCTGGGATTCCTGTTGGGGTGGTTGGCACCTCGAGCAGTCGAACGCATGGCCGTCGTCGGCAACACGCGCCGCGGAGGGTCGTTCGGCTACGGCGTGCTGTTGTTCATCGGCATCCCGATCATCGCGATCATCGCCCTGGCCACGGTGATAGGCATCCCGTTCGGTCTCGGGACCCTTCTCCTCATCGCTCCCCTCTTTTCCCTCGGCTACGTAACCACCGGATGGGTCGTCGGGAGACAGCTTTCGAAGACCGGCTCGCGCGCCGCCGCCTACCTGATCGGCTGGGCTGTGTTGCGCGGGCTCGCTCTCATACCCGTGGTCGGCGGGATCGTCTGGTTCCTTGCCACGGTGTTCGGCCTAGGGGTGCTCCTACTGTCGATCGTCTCCTCGTCGCGCCCCGCGCCGGAGCCGACGGTCGCCCCCGCAGGAGAGCCCGTCTAGACACTAGTTGCTCTTGCAACTATCTCCTCGTCGACCTATCATCTAGGTATGAGGAGCATCTGCGACCGACGCGACGAAGCCTGGCCCCTGTTCCTGCGCGCCTACACGGTGTTGCTCGACAGGCTCGAGCACGAGCTCCAGACCGAGCGCAACCTTCCTCTCACGTGGTTCGACGTCTTGGCGCAGTTGGAGGGGGCCCCCGGGGGCCGGATGAGGATGAACGACCTCGCCGGCTCGATACTTCTCAGCAAGAGCGGCCTCACGCGTCTGGTGGACCGCATGGCGAGGGCCGGATTGGTCGAGCGCGCGGCTTGCGACACCGACAGGCGCGTTGTGTACGCGGCGATAACCGACGCCGGCCGTAGGGCCTTTGAGAAGGCCGCCCCCGTCGCGGTGAGAGGGGTCGAGGAGCACTTCACCGCCCCGATGACCCCGGCCGAGAAGCGGGCCTTGGTCTCCGCGCTGCAGAAGATCCTGGACGCGGCAACGGCCCGCTCCGAAGAGCGGGCCGCAGGGTGACCGTTCCGTCTTACTCGGAACGGACGAGCTGAGCTTCGATCTCGACCTTGGCGGTCTTGGAGACGAGCACGCCGCCGGTCTCGAGCGTCTGGTTCCACGTCATCCCGAAGTCCTCACGGTGGACCACCCCCGTGGCGGAGAAGACAGCCACATCGTGACCGAACGGCGACCGCACCACGCCGCCGAACTCGATGTCGAGGTCGACCGGACGGGTGATGTCACGGATCGAGAGATCACCGGACGCCTTCCACCGATCGCCGGCGATGTGCTCCAGCGACCTGGAACGGAAGGTGATCTCGGGGAACCGCTCTACGTCGAGGAAGTCCTCGCTCATGAGGTGCCCGTCCCGCTGCTCGTTGCTCGTCGACAAGGTGCCGGCCTTCAGGATCGCCACGACCGACGACTTCGTCGGGTCGGCGTCGATCTCGGCGGTGATGGACACCTCACCCACTCGGCCGCGGACCTTGGTCACCATCATGTGCTTGGCGACCACCTCCACGCTCGAGTGCGCGGGGTCGGCCGTCCACGTGCCCGGCGCCGGCAGTTCGTGGCCGCCGATCTTCCTGTCCTGCTCGGCGGTTGTCGTGCTGGTCATGGCTCCCTCCTCGGGGTCTCGTGCCATCGTTTGCACTCACAACCGTTGCTCTTACAACTATATTCCACGGGAGTCGGACCTGCTAGCGGCCGCTGGGTGACGGGCTGGGAGACCCCTCGCCGGAGGGGCTCGGCTCGGGCTCGGGGGACGCGGAGGGATCGCCGGTCGGTGTCGGCTCGGGAGCCGGCTCGGGGTCGGGCACCCGATCGAACTCGAGCACCTGCTGGAAGGTCGGCCGGTTCTGCCACGGCATCGGCTCCTGTCCCTGGAGTCCCACGGCCGTGTACTGGATCGAGTCCCCCTCCTCGTCGGCGTCCCAGGTCGCGGGATCGGCCCCGAACTCCTCCTCCAGCCCCCTCACCGCGACGTCGAAGCTCGACAGCAAGGAAGTGCGGCAGGCGGCGAGCTTCCCCTTGCCGCAGTAACCGCGCGAGAACTTGCCCCTGACCCTCTTCCCGAGGACCGTTCGGAGATCCTTCTGCACGTGCCCGTAGAGACCGTTCTGGAACGCACTTCCCTGTGCCCGGGGCGCGTCGTGGTCGTTGAACGGGAGCGCGTCGTAAGCGTTACCCAACACCGGCTTGAAGATGGCCTCCAGCGCGGGGTTCCACCACGCGTCCATCAGCGCGACCGCGGAGGCATGGTCGTACGCACCGTCGCCGTCTTTGTCCCTGCGATGCGCTCCGGACTCGATCCACTCTTCCAACAGATCGATGGCGGCGGTCAATCGTTCGTCCTTCGGCCGCCCCATCGCTTCCAACATGAAGGGGAGAACCTCGGTGCCGCGCAGATCGACGGTCGCTGCATCGCCCATCACGTTCACGAGGTCGGCGATCGTCATCTTGTCTCCGGCCCGCTTGAAACGACGGATGCCGGCATCGAGCGGATCGACGCGATGTACAGGGCCGAACGAGTATTGACCGTCGTTCGATCGGAAACCCGGCGCCTGCTTGTTGTTCCACGACGTGATGAATCCCTTGCGGGGACTGATGTCGTTGGGTGTCTTGGCGGCCGACAGCAAGCCTCGCCATCTCCACTTGCCCGTTCCCCAGACCGGCAGGTCGGGATCCGTGTGGCGCGCCCGCCTGGGATGGTAGCCACCCAGTTGATAGGCGATGTCCTCGGGGTCGATGTAGAACCAGTTGAACGTGAATCCGAACCGCCCGAAGGCTCTCTGGAAGTCCTCCGCCCCGTCTATCCGGTTCGCATCGAGGATCTCTACGTAGGTGAGAGCCGAATCGACCTCTTTCATGAACGACGACCTCTTGGCGACGAAGGCCACCGGCTTGCCGTCGATCATCCCCCGCGCCTGAACGATGCCATCGTTGGTTCGTTGCGTCGTCATCTCAACGGTGACGGTTTCCGGGGGGAACCCTCCGGCCGAGGGCTTCGCCTCCCACGAGTCGGTGCGCGTGTACATCTCGACGCACTTCCCGCCCTTCATGTAGAAGACGCTGTCCTCAGCCACCTCTTCGCCCTCGGGGTTGCAGAGCTTCTCCGCGAAGATATCGACCTGGTCGCCGCCGGCCGAGGTGGCGCTCCATGCGTAGTCGGTACCGCGCCCCAATAGGACGTATTGCGAGATACCCGGGAACCCGACGCCGCGCGCGTCGATCCCCGGCCCGTGCAGATCGAGTTCCATCAGGATCTCCGGCGACCAATAAGCCACCTGCGGCCCCATCACGGCGAGCGGACGTCCCGTCTCAGACAGCTCCGATCCGACCAACAGCGCGTTGCTCTGGCCTTCGGGGAAACGGAGAGGGATCGGCCCGAACGGTCCGTCGATCTTGCGTGGGAGCTCGGCCGCCCTCGCTGCTGGAGTCAAGGCCCCGGGGTCGTCGGGGAACGCGACGGATCTCTTGTTCACCTTGCCGAGATTCGCGTCCCAGTTGAATCGCTCGCGCGTCGTGACCGGGGCCTCGGGATCGTTCGCGAAGCGGAAGTCGGCGAGGATCTTGCGTGCCTGCTTCGGCGCGAAACCCTGCCCCTCCAGGACCTTCACGAAGTTCGCGTTGGCGAGCTCGTTGCCGCCGCCGACGCCAAGCTGGGAGCCGATCAGCGAGGCGACCGCAACGGTGTCGGTCGGGGTCCACGGCTCAGGGGTGATCTGCAGGGCCGGATACTCGGCGGGGAGCAACGTGGGATCGGCCGTGGCCTCGTCTATGAACTGGTTTACGCCGTCGACGTAATCGAGGAGGTCCTGCTTCGCGATCGGGCCGAGGACGGGATGCAGCCCTTCGGTGCGATCGAGCATCGCCTGCAACTCTTCCTCGGTGTAACCGGAAGTGAGATACACGGCCCTGTCGCTGGCGAGGTTCGCTTCCGTAGCTCCGAGGAACTCGGAGAGCCGGCCGCGTCCTACGTGCCGGAGCGTGTCCATCATGAACAGACGGTCCTCGCCCGACACGTAGCCGGCGCCGAACATGACGTCGCTGCGGGTCGTGCCGTACACGTGTGGTACGCCGAAGGCGGAATCCCGCAACACGGTGACACCTTCGCGCGGGGAGTACTCGTCCATGTCCTCGTCGGTGGGAGGCACACCGAAGGTCGCGTCCTTGAAGTACTCGGTCAACCCGTCCAACGTGATATCCGGCGCGCCCTGGACCATGCGCTCGTACATCTCGATCTGGTCGGTGTTGTGGGGAGGCTGCTCCCCCGTCGTCTGCGCCTGCAACGCCTCCGCTGAATTCAGATAACGGCCCTGGCCCGGCGGAAGGATATTAAGTACCGTCGCTCCGCCGTCGTTGGCGCCGTACGGCTGGACGGGAGGCGTCTGAGCCATCACCGGTGCGGCCACCGCAGCCAGCGTCAGGAGCATCGCCGCAGCGATCTTCCCCCTTCTAGATCCCCACATCCTTGGTCCTCCCTGGGCACGTTCGCTCCGGCTACCCTGCCGGTATACCCAAGGATTGGCTACCCGTCTGCTCGTTCCTGCGCGTCAGGCCCTCGGGGGCGGTCGTCGGCCCGTCCGTCCGGACCGATCGTCCGCGTCCCAGGTCGAGCGGCGTAACTCGAGTTTGGGAGGATCTCCTTATGCGCCACCGGCGACGGCCAATCGCAAGCGTTGCTCGATCGCGCCCCGCTTGATCATCGCTATGGCCGCCAACGCGGCGAGGAGACAGATCAGTCCTCCGGAGGCGAGGCCGGCGCGCGCCCCGAAGGTCTCAGAGATCCAGCCGATCGTCGGACCCCCCACCGGTGTGCTCCCGAGGAAGACCAGTCCGTGGAGAGCCATGACGCGGCCGCGCATCGCCGGCGAGGAGTTCAACTGCAACATCGCGTTCGCCGTGGCGATGAACGTGATGCTTGCCGCTCCGATCGGAACGAGCAACATCGCCAGCACGGGCAGAGTAGGAGCCAGCGCGGCCGCACACGAAAGACCTCCGAACACCGCCGCCGATCCGACGAGGAGCCGGCGGGTCGGACGCTTCCGTGCGGCACTGACGAGAGCGCCGACCAGAGCACCGAGAGCCATCATGGACGTGAGAAACCCGAATGCGCCCGCGCCCTCATGGAACTCGAAGCGAGCGAACAAAGGAAGAACCACGCTGAAGTTGATCCCGAACGTCGCCACGATGGCGACCAATAGAACGGTGTAGCGAAGCCGCGGGAACTCCCAGACGTATCTCAACCCGGCGCGCACCTGCCCTCTCTCACGTATAGCCGGCTCGGTCCTCACCAGACGAGCCGGGTCCATCGCCCGAAGACCGCCGATCACTGCGAGGAACGAGACCGCGTTGATGAAGAAAGCCCATGGAAGGCCGACGGTCGCGATGATCACCCCCGCCAGAGCCGGGCCGATGATGCGGCTCGCATTGAAGACTGCGCTGTTGAGGCTGACGGCGTTCGCGACCAGGTCCGAGCCCACCATCTCCGTGACGAACGATTGACGGGTGGGGTTGTCGACCACGGTCACCATCCCGATCATGAAGCTCAGCCCGTAGAT
>JBOGXG010000264.1:0-9075 GCA_050694195.1 Actinomycetota bacterium
CACCTGAGGGATGTCGTCGTTGTTGAAGAAGCCGTTCAGCCAGCCGTACTTGGCCTTGAACGCGTCGGCACCGGCTCGGTTCGACAGCTGCCAGATGTTCCAACCGGCCCACACGACGTTGCCCTTGCCTGCGAGCGTGTCGTCGAGGAACGCGTTCGGGAGCGGCTCGTCGTAGGACGAACCGATGTAGATGACGGCCGTGTAGTTGGCCATCTCGCCCGCGGTGTACTCCTGGACCGGCTTCGTGTCGTAAGAACCGAAGTGACCGGCGAGGTTGGCACTGGCGATCGCGTACTTCTCGCCCATCCAACCCCAATTGCCGGACGTGTCGTAGAGGACGAGCGTGGTGGCGCTTCCACTTGGAGCTTCCGTCGCAGGCGGGGGGTTCTTCCAGGGAGGTTTCCCGTTGCCGGGGTTCTCGTTCTTCCCCTTGCCGGGCTTTCCGAGTGCAGCCGCCGGAAGAAGAAGCATCAGGATGAGTGCCAAAGCGAGGGTGCGCGCCCCGCGACGCGCACCCCCAGTGGCAATGAATGCCCGCATCATCGCTTAACCCCTGCGAGCTGCGATGTGGCGAAGCGCGAAACCGGCAACCAGCAGGCACAGCGCGAAGGCGAGATACACGCCAACGGCCACACCGGTGAAGGGAAGAAGGGCGCTCTTGCCTGCCGCCGCCCCTGCTCCGATCGCACCTGCTCCTACCATTCCGTTCGTAACACCCGACATCTGACTGCTCCTTCCGTCGACTGCCTAACGATCCCGGCCCCTTTGACCGGTGATCCCGACCCGCCCCCCTCCTTCGAGGAGCGGAAAAAACTTCTTCCTTTCGCTAAAGCTCTGAAAGGACCCTGCCGATACAACCCCTGGAGACTCTTAACTTCCAGGTTCTTCCTGGCATATTCTGGTAAAACCCCGCCGGGGGAAATACGCATTTCTGCGTATTCAGGCTGCCCGTCCCCCTGCCGATACGCCCCAACCCCCCTCACCCAGTTTTTTCCGTATGGTGTAGGTCCGACCCCGGCTGGAGGAGAGGACCGTCTGTGGCACCGCGGAGCACCCGACTGATCTCCCTCCTTCTGCTCCTGGCCGTCCCCGGCTCCGGTCCGGTCGTGAACGCCGCCGAGGTGCGCCCCGCGGACGCTCTTCAGAGGCGGGTCGTCGGCGAACTCGAGGAGTTCTCCCGATGGCTCGCGGCGAACGGCGTGGAGGGCTACGTCGGAGAGGTCGGATGGCCCGATAACAGCACCCACGGTGATGCCGACAAGTGGAACGCTCTCGCGGAGAAGTGGTTCCGCCGGGCGGACGACGATGGCCTCTGGGTCACGGCTTGGGCCACCGGTGAGTGGTGGGGGCGGTCCTACAAGCTTGCCGTCTACGAGAAAAGGCGGAGGAGCGCGACGGTCGATTCGACGAACTCGCAATCGCGCGTTTTCGAGCGACATACGGGGGCCGGTCATCGCCGTGGCGTCACGGTCAACGGAGGCGAGTTCGGTTCCCCCATCGACAAGCGCACTTCGAGGTTCTCGAACCGGACGCCAGGCGCCTACAACACCTGGTACCACTACGACCGCGCCGGCACCTTCAGGTTCCTCGCCCGGCGCGGCGTCGGGCACGTGAAGATCCCGTTCCGATGGGAACGGGTCCAGCCGCGGCTGGGGCGGCCCCTGAAGCGGGCCGAGGTCAGACGCCTGAAGGGCGTCGTCCGGCGCGCCGGGAAACACGGCCTGCCGGTGATCCTCGACATGCACAACTACGGCGCCTACTACCTCTTCGACGGTGAGCGGGGCGTGCGGCGTGCGATCGGATCACGACGGGTATCCGTGGAGGACTTCGCAGATGTCTGGAAGCGGATCAGCCGGCGCTTCGAGAACAACGAGGGCGTCCTCGCCTACGCGTTGATGGCGGAGCCCTTCGATCTGCCGCATGTCGGATCGCGCTCACCCGCTGAGGTATGGGAGCAAGCGTCGCAAGCCGCGCTGTCGGCGATCCGTAAGAGGGGCGATAGCAAGCTCGTGACGGTCGGCGGCTACGGCTGGGACGCGGTCCAGGTCTTCACCAAGCACCACCCCACGGCGTGGATCGACGATTCGGCCGACAACCTCCTCTACGAGGTGCACCACTATTGGGACCGCGACCACTCGGGCGCGTACCGGAGGAGCTACTCCGACGAACGAGCAAGGGCCCGCAAGCAAGGCTGGTAGAGGGCCGCCCGCGTTCCTCGAACTTTGCCGCGCTCGAGCGCGTTTATGCACTCCTCCGCTCCAAAGTTCGGCCGAAAAGCGTGTTGCCGTAGGGTTTGAGGAGGCCCTCGTAGCTCAGGGGATAGAGCACAGGTTTCCTAAACCTGGTGTCGCAGGTTCGAATCCTGCCGGGGGCACCAAAACACTATTCAAAACGCTGCGCGAAACGCCGGCGACTCGCTATTTGCATCCTGAGTGAGGCCGGGAGACAGGAGCAGCCGGACCACGGCCCCTCGGAAACGCTCCGATGCTGGAAAACCGCCATGTTCCAGCCCATGAAATCCGCGCTTCACTCCGGGGACCAGGCGCGCCCCAACATCACGTAAAAGGCAGGTAGCACCACCAGTCCGGACAGCAACGCCGCGACGCGGATCACGTTCGTCTCCGGATCGAGAACGGTGACGCGCGATAGGTAGAGCAAGAGTAAGAGAGCGCTTTCTCCCAGAGCGAGTCTCGCCACCAGCCGGGGGAGCCGTCCGGTGCGCAGCATGAGCCACCCGAACAGACCCAGTCCGAGGCCGAAGGTTCCGAAGGTCAGCACGCCGCGGGGATCGACCGCGTTGAGACCGCTCGGCTCAACGTCGAGTGGGTTGGCGAGTAGGGCAAGGTCGAAAGCACCATGGATCGCGGCCCCGAGAGCGCCGCTGATGCCGAGGACGAACGCGACGATGACGAACTGCGGTTCATCCTCGCCGAGCATCGCGTTGAGCGCGGTCATGACGGGGATCGAGGCGAGTCCTCCGGTGAACAGGGCCGACCAAGCCACCCACTGCGCCCACCTCTCGCCCTCTTCCACAACGATCGCGAACGAGACGGTGAACACAACTCCGGCAAGAGCCGCCAGCAGGGCACAACCGGTTGCGAAACGGGCAAACGTGCGGGTCATGAGACCTCCTCCTCGCTGGGAAGGTCTCGGGCAAGAACGACCGGGCCCCCCAAGACTCTCAACCCTCCCGGACGATGACGACGAAGGGACCATCATCAAGAGTCTGCCCGACCGGTTGCCGACTGACCAGATGGTTAGGGCGGGATCCCTCCGGCAACCCCATCGAGCTCTTCAAGCGGCCGACCGGTACGCGAAGTTAGCGACCCAGGCGATCGTTCGAAGTTACGGGTTCGTCGCGAAGAAGATCTCGCGGAGCTGCTGGTCGAGCTGGTACTGCGCATCTGCAGTGGGACGTTCGGGCAGAGGCTCGTCACCGGCAAGAACCTTGGCCGCCAGTGCGGTCGAGTTCTCATTGATGCCCCCGTACCCGATGAGTTGATACGTGTCGACCGCGTCGGGGATCGACTTCCAGGCAAGCGGCGTGGTGGTGCAGCCGACACAGAACGGGTTGTCTCCCGGCCCGTAGGGATCGAGTTCGGGCGCACGCGGCTCACCGCCCCAATGGATGTCGCCGTCGTCCCTCCCTTCGGCCGGGTGGGTCTCGGCCGTGTGGAAGAAAACGTCCTTCAGCTCCTCGAGAGTGAACTTCCCGTCCGCGAGGGGTCCCTCGCGGACCAGATCCTTGGGGCCCGACGCATAGACGCCCTTATCGACACCTGGTCCCGGGTCCCCGAGGATGCGGCGTGCCTCCAGGATGATCGCCAGCGCGCCGCCGGCGGCGTAAGGCGCGGCCGCGCTCGTGCAGCAGGCCATCGGGTCCGGTCGCATCTTCTCGCTCGAGTGAACGATCGCGGTCATCCCCGAGTACGCATCGGCGACCACATGCGGCGGAGCTCCCGCCCATAACGTCGCCTTGCCGTTGTCGTGACCACCAACGAGGACCACGCCGGGCGACGCGGTCGATAACAGGTACGTCGGCGTCGGGGCGACGCCGGCGAGGTAGGCCGTGCCGTTACCGGATGCAGCGATGGTGAGCATCTCCCCGGCCGCGGCCTCGAACGCAGCGGAGGTGTCGCCGACCGCTCCGTCCAGCGGCGGCGGGATGAGGCTCAGCCACGAGTTCGATTGCACATCGATCCAGCCCGCGTCGGCTGCCCACTCCACGCCTTGGGCACCCAGCCCCTCGATCATCACGATACGCGCGCCCGGTGCGAGGGAGTTGGGCGAGCCCGCGGCTCGCGATGCAGTCATAGTGCCGTGACCGTAATCGTCGAGGATCCGATGCTCTTGGCAGTCGCCACCGAGGACACCGCCCACGGGAGGTATCGCCGTCGTGCTGGGACAGTAGGTTCCGCCCGCCCCGAACGAGATGGCGCCGACGATGCGCGTTCCCGGGATGTAGTACAGCTTGTCGCCCTCGACCGACTGCCAGACCTTCTCGTCTTTCTCCAGCGCCCGCTCGTAAGGAAGGTCGAGGGACAGCTTCAATGGTTGCGCGTCCTTCGGATATCCCGGGATGTACTTCGATGGATGCTTCCGAGCGAGAGGGGACGCATCCCTGAAGGCGACTGAGTAGGGATTGATGCCCGAGTCGATCAGGGCAACGACCGCGTTCGGGTCCACTCGTTTGTCAGGCGCGGCCGTTGCCGGCATCAGCCCGACGGCCGCATGACCGGTCACGGCGATCGTTACAAGGCCCGCGATGAGGCACTTACCTCCGAGACGTCCCACGGTTAGGAGTTTCGACCTCGCTCTCGCGTTCCCTCTTACTGGTTGTCGAGGAACGCGTCGATCCGGGCCGCCATGATGAAATCGTTCCGCGTCAGGCCCGCGGCCGTGTGCGTCCAGAACTCGAGGGTCACCTCGTTCCAGGAGTTGCCTATGTCGGGATGATGGCTCTCGGCTTCCGCCAGGAGAGCGACTCGGGTAAGGAAACCGAAGGCTTGGTTGAAATCTCGGAACTCGAAGGCTCGGACGAGCCGATTGCCCCGCACCTCCCACCGGGGGACCTCGGAAGCCAACCTGCGTATCTCGTTCCCAGGGAGGCTCGTTGTTCCCTTCGGATACTCCTGCGGATGCTCTGATCTCAGCTCGGTCATCGGCCCTCCTTTACCGCCACGAACATCCATTCCTCTATGACGCCATCGGAAACCAGCCGTCTGAACGTCCGCAGTTCGTCCTGGACGATCTTGAACCTGTCGTCACCGCCATGACATCTACGCACTTCAGCCCGGACCGAGTCCCGCGCCTCTAACCAGTCTGGAGGTGTAGGAGGAAGATCAGGCAGGCGAAACGCGTCGCTGATCTCGAAACCCGCGCCTTCGAGGCACCGGATCATGTCGTCGGCCACCGTGAAACGATCGGCAGCCGGCGCGTGCCTTCGACTCTCTCGGGCGAGGACGAAGTCGTAGATGACGAAGGGCGCTACGGGTCGAAGGACCCTCCAGATCTCTTGGCCGGCCTTCACTTTGTTCGCCACCATCTCGAAGACGCCGAGTGACCAGGCCGCGTCGAACGAGCGGTCCTTCAGCGGCAGTGCTCTCAAGCTTGCAATGACGGGCGCCAGCTCCTGGATGATGCGCTTCATACCGAGCACCGACTCCGGCATCACGTCTATCCCGACGACGTCCGCACCGGAGCGTTGGGCGAGCCACGCCCCCGGCCCCCCTAAACCGCAGCCGACATCGAGGATCTTCCTCCCTGGTTTCGCGTCGAGGGGGGCCGCGGCCGCCTCCAGGAGCGCAGGTCTTCCGGTTCCGCGCGCCACGGCCGGGATGGGATCGACGGCAAGTGCGAGACATGCCTCAACGAGCCATTGCGAGTAGACGCCGAACTCGATCTCGAACCTTTCTCTCCCCATCCTCGAAGCATCAGCCCGAGAAGCAAGTCACGCAAGATGTCAGATACTCCGGTCTTGCGTTTACCGTGGGGTGCATGTCGAACGAATCACCGCACGACGACGTAGTCCGTGCGGCCGAAGTGATCGGCAGCCTGTGTCTCGCCACGGATCTCGGGACGGGCTTCCCGTTCGAGCATGGTTTGCGCAGCACACTGGTCGCGACCCGCCTGGCTGCAAGCCTCGGGGTCGATCCAGAGACGGCGTCGCAGACCTACTACACGTGTCTGCTCTCGCATTCTGGCTGCACCACCGACGCCCATGTGACGGCCGAGATCTTCGGCGATTCGTTGACCACCCATTTCTTTCCCGTGATGTATGGGTCCCGCCGCGAAGCCTTGACCGGGATCATCCGAGCCCTGCCCGGCCCGGAGCGCGCAGGGCTGGCGCGGGCTCTCGACATCGGGCGGAGGCTACCCAAGGCGGCGCGGGAACAGCGTCCCCACCTCACCGCGATGTGTGAGGTGGCACAGATGCTGGCGGAAGAGGTCGGCCTCGGACCATCGGTGTCGAACCTTCTCGCTCACCTCACCGAGCGGTGGGACGGAAAGGGCCCACTCGGCCGGGGTAAGGGCGAGGGGATCCCTCTCCCGATGCGGATCGTCCATGTCGCCATGGATGCCACCCTCCACGGCCTGCTGGGCGACGACGATCACGTCGTGGAGGTCGTCCGTAAGCGCGCGGGGCAGGGGTTGGATCCGGAGGTAGCCACGTGTCTCGCGGGCGATGCAAAGGAGATCCTGGCGGTGGATGGCCCGGCATCGGTGTGGGACGAGACGCTTGCCTGTGAGCCACAGCCCCACCTGACCCTCGCCGGCGGTGCCATCGAGCGAGCGCTCTCTGCGGTGGGGAGCTTCGCCGATCTGATCTCGCCCCATCTCTCCGGACATTCGGCAGGCGTGGCGGAGCTGGCCGCCGCAGCAGCGCGACGCTGCCGGTTAGACCCGAGCGAGGTCGATGCCATCAAGCGGGCCGCGTTCGTCCACGATGTCGGTCGAGCGGCGGTGGGGGCCGGAACCTGGCAGAAGCCCGGGCCCTTGACGGCGGACGAGTGGGAACAAGTAAGACTGCACCCCTACCACTCGGAGCGTGTCCTCTCTCGGTCCCCGTTCCTGGCTGCGTTGGCACCGGTCGCGAGCGCTCACCATGAACGGCTCGATCGATCCGGCTATCACCGCGGAGCGGCGGGTGCCGAGCTCACCTTCCCGGCCCGTCTGCTCGCCGCCGCCGACGCCTTTCACGCGATGACCGAGCCGCGGCCTCATCGGGGCCCTCTCGCAAGCGAACGGGCCGCGGAGGTCCTGGCGGACGAAGCACGGGCCGAACGGCTCGACGCCGAAGCGGTGGGCGCGGTGATCGAAGCGGCGGGACAGCCGGTTCCCCGGCTCGATCGCCCCTCGGGACTGACCGAGCGAGAGGCTGAGGTCGTCGGCCTGCTCGCGCGCGGCCTGCAGACGAAACACGTCGCCAGGAGGCTCGGCATCTCCGTCAAGACCGCCGACCGACACATCCAGAACGCCTACGGCAAGATCGGAGTGTCCACCCGTGCCGCGGCGACGCTGTTCGCCATGGAGCACGGGCTCGTCGCATGGGGAGAACTCCCGATTGTCCGCCACCGTGAGCGCTCCTAACGTCTAACGAGTCCGATCGGTTGCAGGCTCGTTCGACGACGCCGCGCGACGCGGCGAAGGGAGTGGATCATGGCTGCGATTGACGCATACCGCAGTTTCAGCTACGAGGTCGCGGAGACCATCGCGCCGACCTGGGAAAGCCGGCGCCCAGAGATCGAGCGGATCGCGACCCCCGTTCGCGCGTGGATGCTCGGTGAGCTCGCGCCCGAACCGGGCCACACGGTGCTCGAGCTCGCGGCCGGCACCGGCGACACCGGATTCGACGTGGCCGAACGGCTCGGTGAGAACGGTCGGCTGATCTCGAGCGACTTCTCGCCGGCGATGCTAGAGACCGCTCGCCGCCGTGGTGCAGAACTTGGGATCAAGAACGTCGACTACCGCGTGCTCGATGCCGAACGCATCGAGCTGAAGGACGATTCGGTCGACGGCGTGCTGTGCCGGTTCGGTTACATGTTCGTGGCCGATCCCGCGGCGGCCTTCGCCGAATCGCGTCGCGTGCTGCGCCCGGGCGGCCGTCTCGCGCTCGCGGTGTGGGGGTCACCGGAGCGCAACCCGTTCTTCGCGATGATCGGGATCAGCCTCGTACAGCGCGGACACTTGCCTGCGCCAGAGCCCCCGCCGGCTCCGGGGATCTTCGCCATGGCGAGCGCCGAGCGAACCACCGACCTGCTCGCCCGCGCCGGCTTCACCGAGGTGCGCACCGAGGACGTAGCGGTCTGCTTCACCTTGCCGGATGCCGACGAGTACCTGAACATGGTGGCCGACACTGCCGGGCCGCTCGCGCTCGCGCTGCGGGGACTGTCGGACGCCGAGCGCGCCGCGGTAAAGACAGACATAGACGACGGCTTCTCACGCTTCGCGGCCGACGATGGCTACGAGGTCCCAGGCGTCGCCCTGTGCGCCGTGGCGAGGTAGGCCGAAAGCACCGACCCGCGAGGAGAAGGGGCCCGGCACGATCTGCACTGGATCCCGGCGGCGCTTAGGGACAGGTATCGGCTGAGCTGGTGTGCTCGATGTGGCTCACCCGGACCTCGTAGCAGGGGCTGTACGAACCCACCAGGACGGTCGCGGTACCCGCGACGACGGCGACGGGACCGACTCCGCTCTCCGAGACCTTCGCCACGGTCACGCCATCGCGAACGATGCCGCAGGTGAGTCGCACGTCGTAGCCTCCCGACGCTACGGCCTGGTAGGTCCCGGCTACCGCGACCACCTCTCGCCAGTCGGCGACGCTGATCCCGGTCGAACGCAAGGTGCACGGCCCGAGCGCGGCCGAGGATCCCTGAGCCGGAACGGGGGCAACCGCGAGTGCACTCGCCGCGACGAGAGAAACGATCAGACGCTTGGACCGACGGAACATGGGCTCCTCCTCGAGAGCTTCGACGTGACCCCAGGTGTTTCTCTGCGCTACCTCGATCCACCTGCCGCTTTCGGCCGGATCGGTCGAACGAGCGGAGCCCAGGGCTCAGGTTCGGTGTTTGACCT
>JBOGXG010000265.1:0-2684 GCA_050694195.1 Actinomycetota bacterium
GCGCTGTTGACGACGATCGTCGTTGCGATGGTCGCGATCGTCCATAGCACCTTCATCGCGCGCTGGATTCGACCGCTGCTGTTCGCTCGGGTTCCCGTTCGAGGACGATTGCGCGCTCGTCGAAACCGCAGTCTCCAGCGATGCCTGCGACGCTTTCTCGCGTGGTTTGGAACCGCCGGCGGGCTTAGAACTCTCCGACCCGGTGTTCTTCGATGCCGCGGAGCGCTTGGATCCGCCGTTCGCGATCGCATCGATGATCTCGGACTTCTTGAGCCCGGACACCTTCACGTCTAGCGACTTGGCGATCTCTTTGAGCTCGGCGACCGGCTTACCTTCCAGACCCGAGCGATCGGGTGCTGCCATGTTCTCTCTCTTTCCTGTCTCTCTTATGTCTGCATCGAGGGGAGCAACTCGCCTAGGTGAGGCTTCGCCTGCTCCCAGTCATCGCTGAATCTCTTGAACCCCGCGTCCGTTAGCGGATGCTTCACCAGCGCCTCAAAGACCTTGAACGGCATCGTCGCTATGTCCGCTCCCATCCGGGCCGCTTCTACGACGTGAACGGGGTGGCGAAGACTGGCGGCGAGGACCTGCGTCGCGTATCCCTGGACGGCGTAGATCTCGCAGATCTCGGACAGAACCTTGAGGCCGTCCGTAGCGATGTCATCAAGCCTACCCAAAAATGGAGAAACGATGTAAGCCCCTGCTTCGGCGGCAAGGATCGCCTGGGCCGCGGTGAAGGTGAGCGTCATGTTCACCTTCACTCCCTGATCGCTCAGCCGGCGCGTCGCGCCGAGACCGTTCGGGGTCATCGCTATCTTAACGACCGCGTTATCCGCGATCTCTTTTATCTCGAGACCCTGTCGCACGAGGTTATCGAGATCGTCACCCGTTGTCTCGATCGACACATCGCCTTTGACGATCGAGCAGATCTCCTTCACCAGCGGGAGGAAGTCCTTCTGCTCATTCGCGATGTGTGTCGGATTGGTAGTGACACCGCGGAGGACGCCCCACCTCACGCCTTCCTGAACCTTGTCGAGACTCGCGGTGTCAAGAAACAGCTTCACGTTGCGCACTCCCCTCCCGATCGATCGTCCCTGCAACTTTCTCTAAACGTTCTCCCCCGCTGACGGGCGCCCCACGCTCGACCATGTTCAGTGCTTTCAGGAGCACGTGATCGATCACTTCCGACAACGAGTTGTCCAGGTCGACGTGTTCGATAACCGGGACGCCACGCATCAGTGCGGAGTTCACCATGTACTTCTGGATCTTCCTGATCTTCTTGAACGCATTCACGTAACGGTCCCCGTCTCGCTTCGACGTGTCACGACCGCGCCGGTAGAAATGGCTCTTGTGTAGATCCTCGTCCTCCACCGCGACGAGGAGCGACACGATCACGGCCTCGTCGCTTTCCACCGACTCGAGGAAACCCGGCACGAGGTGAGCGCCCTCGAGGATCATGTCCGTGCCCTCGGCGATCGCTCGATCAATCAACGCTTGCGCGCCGACCGCAACTGCCGCCGCCTGCTCCCGGAAACCGATGATCAATCTGTCGCCCGAGTGCGGGATCGGTTGCCTCACTGCTTTATCGGCTTCGAACGACGATGCATAAAGCGTCGGGAACATCTCCTCGGTCAGGGTGCTTCGGAGGACCTCGCGTATCGCGTCGGTCGACACGACCCGAGTGATCCCCAAGCGCGTCGCCAGTTGCGTCGCGATCGTGGACTTCCCGGCGCCGGTCGCGCCGCCCAACAGGATGATCATCGGGATGTTCAGGTCGGCGACCGATTGCCACTTGATGAACGTCTCGGCGTACTTGTCACCTTCATCCTGACGCAATACCTCTACCGTCAGTTCCTGAAGCTGTTCGGCGGGGACGGTGTTCTGACCGAGTTCGGCGAGACGCTGTTCGACGCGGTTCGCGACCCGGTAGGAACGCACCGGACCAAGGCCTGTGACCATGAGGGAAGAAGCGGTCAGCCCCTTCGAGTAGGGCAGGCCGTGCTCCTGCTCCGAGATCAGGATGTGATCCCGCCTCTTCTCCGTCATCTGTCCCTCGCCTCGAACCTCTCTGCGGCCAGCTCGTACGCCCTCATCACGAAAGCGGCTTCGTCCTCGCCGTCGAGACTCGTCGGAATGTTGTCCATGTAGACGACGCCCAGACCGGAGTCCACGGCCTTCCTCGTGGCCACGTCTATGCCCGCCGCCTTGATCTCACACAGGAGGATGTCTGCCTGGTCCGCGATGTTGCCGATCTCCTTCTCCAAACGCTCTCGGTCCGAAAGGGAGTGGGTGATCCCCACGACTTCGCACCGGTGCTCCGACTCGAGATGCGTCGTGATGGACTCCCCCGCCGCCTCGGGTGCCGTAGTCGCCACGAAGATGCGAGCCCCCTCAACCGACCTGGTGGGCATCGGCCGAAAAACCGTTCGGATGATTTCGATCTCTGCTTGTGCGCCTTCTCCCTTGCTTGAACGGAAAGAAGATCGAATCTCAGAAGTGATCGCGGAGATCTGGGAGGGGGAACCGAAGGGTTCCTCGCACATAGTAAGCACAACGAAGTCCGATAGCAAGAGTCGGTATGGGCCCATGTAACTCGCCAGATACTCGGTGGGGAGCGAGGCCGGGACGACGAGGATGCTCACGTCCGCGTGGACCGGCGGGATCGCCGAACCCGACCCTTCGAG
>JBOGXG010000266.1:0-24884 GCA_050694195.1 Actinomycetota bacterium
GTACATGTTCGATGCCTTCGGGAAGTTCCCGGCCACGGTGCCGAGCATCTTCTCGCTCATGTATCTGCAGGCTCACCACCTGGACCTGGAGTTCTACGACCATCATTTCGCGGCCGGAGGCTACCTACAGACCCACGCCGAGCACATGGAGAGATGGCACGAAGACGAGATATCGCTCGGCTAGCCGGGACGCGGACGGGTTGAGGCCGGGGCGGGATCGCCCTCCTGTCGACGTGACCGGTGCGGCGGTGACGGCCCTGGAATCTCTCCTCCCCGAGCGAGGTTGCTAGAGAACGGTATGGATCCGCAAAGGGTGATTCGCGCTTACCTCATCATCAGCGGGTTGTTCACGCTCTCGGCCTCGCTGATCTGGGGCATCAACACGCTGTTCCTGCTGGACGCGGGATTGACGATCTTCGAGGTCTTCGTGGCCAACGCGGTTTTCACGGCCGCGATGGCGCTGTTCGAGATCCCGACCGGCGTAGTGGCGGACACTCGCGGCAGACGGGTGTCGTTCCTCCTCTCGGCGGTCACCCTTGCGATCGGAACGATGGCATACGTCGGGGTGGAAGCCGTGGGGGGCGGCCTTCTTCTCTTCTGTCTGACCGGCGTGATCCTCGGGCTTGGCTACACCTTCTACTCCGGAGCGGTGGAGGCATGGCTCGTGGATGCGCTAGGCGCCACCGGTTACGACCAACCGCTCGACAAGGTCTTCGCGCGCGCCGAGATGGTCTCAAGCGTCGCGATGATCGTGGGCACGGTCGGGGGCGGCATCCTCGGTCAATTGGATCTCTCCGTTCCGTACGTCGTGCGAGCTCTCGCGATCCTCGGCGCCTTCGTCGTGGGGCTTCGGACGATGCACGATCTCGGATTCACGCCCCGAACGCTGCGCCTCCGCGGGATGACGGGAGAGATGCGCAAGGTCGCTCGGGCCGGGATCACCTATGGATGGCGCGCTCCGGCCGTGCGCCTGCTGGTCATGGAGTCGTTCCTCACCTGGGGGTTCTTCTCGTGGGCCTGGTACGCCTGGCAGCCCTACTTCCTCGATCTCTATGGGGAGGATGCCATCTGGGTATCCGGGGTGATCGCGTCCCTCTTCGCGCTCGCCGGCATAGTCGGGAACTCGCTGGTGGGGCGTCTCGCCCGGCCCGGCAGTCGGAGGACGACCCTGTTGCTCGCCGCCTCTGCTGCCTCGACCGCGACGATGGTCGCGACGGGGATCATCCAGTCGTTCTGGATAACGGTGCCGGTCTTCCTCCTCGGCGCTATCGCGGGAGGGGTCCTGCAACCGGTCCGACAGACCTATCTCCACAGCTCGATCCCTACCGGTGAGCGCGCCACGTTGGTGTCCTTCGATTCGCTCATGGGGAGCCTCGGCAGTGTCGGGGGCCAGACCGGGCTCGGCTATCTCTCTCAGGAGAGGTCGGTGCCCGCCGGGTTCGTCCTCGGGGGCCTCGTGACCGTTCTTACACTGCCGATCTTCACGCGGCTGAGGTCCCTGAACGAGCCGGCCGATCTGATCACGAGCGACGCCCCGGAGCTTGAAGGCGAGCCGGCGGTGCTCGCCGCGACGCTCGAGTAAGACGCTCGAGTAAGAGGTCTCACCGCTACCCCGAAGGAAAGGCCCGCTCCGGGGGGAACGGGCCTTCCGATGGGGGCATGTTGCCGGGAGAGCTACCCCCGGGTTCCCCGTCCGGGCGAGTAGCCGTAGCGGTGGACGAGGAGGGTGCCGAACCCCAGCGCCGCGAGGGCGGCGACGACGCCTGTGATCTCGGACCAGTCCGCGAACCAGGAGGACGAGGGCCGATCCGAGGTGACCCTCGGGGCCTCCTGCGCACCGACGTAGCTGCTGCCGTTACATGCTTCCGACTCGAGACGGGCGACCTGCCCGGGAACCTGCGAGCAACGGGTGCCGGTATCGGGCCCCGGATCGAGCACCGGTGCTGCCAGGGCTGGGGCCGCCATCGCGCCCACGATCAGAACTGTTGCGAAACTCGTGACGAACCTGTGGATCCTGATCCGCTTCCTCGTTCTCATTGCCTTCCTCCCCATCTGTCGCTACCCCGTCGGCAGCTCCTAGATCGAAGGTAGGTCTAAGGAGGGAGGCGCCACATCGGGTCGTTGCCCTATCTCTCGATGCAACGGCGACCTAAAACCGGCGCGTGCCGATGCCGGAAAAGGGACACAACCTCCTTTACGGGCGCAGGCTGCGGGTTCACGATTGATGTCCGTGGGACAGGCGACGATCAGCTCATCGTTCATCGGCCGTCGCGACGAACTGGAGGCGCTCCTCTCGGGATTCGCCGACGCCCAACGGGGTCTCTCGCGAGCCTTCTTCATCGCGGGGGAAGCCGGCGTGGGAAAGACCCGGCTCGTCACGGAGTTCACGGCCTCGCTTCCGGAGTCGACCTATCTGCTGTGGGGCTCCTGCAGGGGGGCCGGAGACGGCGGGTCCCCTGCGCCCTTTCGCGATGGCATCAGGAGCCTCATGGAGAAACACGAGGCGGGTGCCACGACGGAGCTTCGCATGCTTCTAGGCCGCCTCGGATGGTTGGCTCCCGACGGCACCGCCGCCGAGGCGCCCGAGCATGCCGCCGAGACCCAGGTCTTCGAGCTCTTCCGGGAGGCGCTCGCCGTTCTCGCCGAAGACGCGCCGGTCGTGATCGTCGTCGACGATCTGCATTGGGCGGACCGTTCCACGGTTGCCCTGCTCGGATATCTCCTGCACCGGCTGGGTTCCGAGAGTCTCCTCTTGTGCATGACCTACCGCTCCGACGAGCTTCCTCCGGATCACTACCTACAGACCTGGCTCGCCGAGCATCTCCGCAGACGGGTAACGCACCTGGAACTCGGCCGCCTGGACCGGTTCGAGACACGTACCCAGATGGCTGCGATCCTCGGTTCCGCGCCCCCCGACCATCTCGTCGATGCGATCTACGACAGGGCCGGGGGGAACCCGTTCTTCGCCGAGGAACTCCTGAACGCGGCTGTCGATGGAGACGAAGTCGATCTTCCGCTGTCGGTGCGACAGCTCCTGCTCGCCCGCCTGGCGAAGCTGCCACCGGCGGTGCGAACCGTGATCCGTACCATGTCTGCGAGCAGCAGACCCATAGGTTCGGCGATGCTGGCGCGCGTACTCGACGAGCGGGAAACCGCTCTCTTCGAACCCCTCCGTCTCGCCGTCGAGCAGCACATCCTTGTCGCCGATCCTCGCGAGGACAGGTTCGGTTTCCGTCACGCGCTGCTTCGCGAAGCTGCTTACTCCGAGCTATTGGTCGCCGAACGCCGTGGGCTACACGCCCGGTTCGCCGAGGCCATCCATGCGGCAGCAGATGACGGCGAGGCCGAGCCTGCCGAGATCGCGCCCGACCTCGCCTTCCACTGGCACGAAGCCGGACGGCACGATCGAGCGATCGAAGCCGCCATGCTCGCGGCGTCGAGAAGCGAGTCCGCATCGGCATTCGCCAACGCCGATTTCCACTACCAGCGCGTGCTGGACCTATGGGACGCCGTCCCGACCGCAGCCGAACTCGCGGGAGCGGCACATGTGGACGTTCTTGCCCGAGCTGCCCGCATGGCTCATCTGGCGGCGCGCGATGATCGTGCGACGGACCTCCTCACCCGGGCTATCGATGCCGCCGACGGTCCCGATCAGAAGATGCGTCGCGCCCGGTACTTCGGCTCGCTCGGCTGGTACTACTTCACCCAAGGAGCTACGGATCGGGCGCTCGGAGCGTACAGGTCGGCCCTCGAGCTCTCCGAGGACCAGCCCGACAGCGCGGACAAAGCCGGCATCCTCGCAACGGCCGGGCTCCTCGCCATGATGTCGGGGAACCACCAGGAGGCCGGGGCGCACTGCCGCGCAGCTTTGGCGATCGCTCGGAAGGTTGGAGCGATCAGGGAGGAGGGGCGGGCGCTGAACCCGCTCGGCGTCATCGCCGCCGAGACCGGTCGCTACGACGAGGCGATCGATCACCTCCGAAGATCGATCGCCATGGCCGAGGCCGAAGGGGATATCGAAGGGGCCGGTCGTTCTTACATCAACCTGTCGCATGCGCTGGGTCTGGCCGAGCGGCTTGAGGAGGCGCTGCAGGTCGCCGGACAGGGTTACCGGGTCATGAGCCGCGCCGGTCTCGCGTCGTCGTACGGGGTCATGCTGCACGCGAACGCGGCCGAGACGTTATTCAAGATGGGCCGGTGGGACGAGGAACGCGAGCTCTTGGATGCGGCCGAACGGCGCGCGGTCGAAGGTTATGACGCCGCCGCCCTGTACCTCGCGGCCGTCGAACTGGCGACCGCGCGCGGCGATGCCGAAGGCGCGGGCCGGCGTCTGGAGCACGCACGGCAGCTGCTCGCGGACGAGGGTTCGTTCGAGGCCGCCTGGACAGGTCACGAGCGCGCCGCAGAGCTACAGCTTCTCGAAGGTCGGCTCGACGCCGCTCTCGATGAGGCCCTCACGGGGATCGCACAACTGGGGGGGATGCGGTTGTACGGGGTACCGCCGACCCTGTTGACGTGCACCCTCCGGATCTACGCCGACCTCGCAACCGAAGCCCGCGCGCAGCGGAGAACATCGGTCGCCGAAGAGACGGTGGCGGCGGCGGAGGAGATCCTGGAGCTTGCGATCATGTCCAGGACCACACCCGAAGATCCTCATCCCGCCCCACCGTGGGGGCCCGCTTTTTCGGCCCTCCAGGACGCCGAGATGTCGAGATGTCGCGGGGATCACCGGCCGGACCTGTGGAGAGGCGCCGCGTCCCACCTCCAGGACCTCGGCCGGTCCTATCTGGTGGCGTACACGCTATGGCGCCTCGCCGAAGCGACCTTCAGGGCGAAGCTTGGAAGCAATGCGATCCCCGAGCTCCATCGCTCGTACGAGATCGCACGACAACTAGGAGCTCGGCCACTGATCGGGGAGATAGAGAAGCTCGCGAAGCGCGCACGGGTCACGCTCGAGGGAGACCGGCGATCGCCGTTCGCCGGAGACGATCGGCAACTCACCGCGAGGGAACGGGAGGTTCTCAAGCATCTCGCAGAAGGTTGCTCCAACCGAGAGATCGCCGAACGTCTCTTCATAAGTCCCAAGACGGTGAGCGTGCATGTTTCCAACATCCTTCGGAAACTCGACGTCCAACGGCGCGTCGAGGCAACGGCCGTGGCGATCAGGAGCGGACTTATCGACGAGGAGCCGTGAGGGCCGCTACCAGACGTCTGACCGCGCCACCCAGACCGGAGCGATCTGCCAGCGCGTACACCGAGGGATCCGGTTCCCGTCGCGGACGCGTGAGGTCGAGGTCCGGGAGGGGCAGATCCGTCGGGATCGTCACGACCTGCACGGCTCGCTTCACGTAGTCCAGATCGCGACGAACCTTGCCGAGGGCGACGCCGGGCTCCGAGGCGGCGGCGGCCGCGACGATCGCATCGAGTTCGCCATAACGAGCGACCAGGGCACTCGCGAGTTTCTCTCCTATGCCGCGGACCCCGGGAAGGCCGTCCGAAGGATCCCCTCGGAGGACCGCGAAGTCCCGGTAGGCGCGACCGGGGATCCCGTAGCGCTTCTCGATGAACGCTTCGTCCACCACATCCAGTTCGCTGACGCCGCGGCGCGGATATAGGACATAGATGTTCGGGTCGCGCACGAGTTGGAAGAGGTCACGATCTCCGGAAACGATCGCCACGCGACCCGGCGCTCGCTCCGCCAGGCTACCGATGACGTCCTCTGCCTCGCAGCCCGGGTGGCCCATCACCGGTATCCCGCATCCGTCGAGGACCTCGAACAGCACCGGCATCTGTGGCGCCAGTCGATCCTCCGCCTGCTCCTGGGCGCTCCCCTCCTCAGCCCGTACGCTCTTGTACGAATCGATCAGCTCGACCCGCCAGATCGGTCGCCAGTCCTCATCGGTTGCGCAACAGATGAACGCTGGATCGTGATCCTGGACGAGCCTTGCGAGCATGCCGAGGAAGCCGTGCGCCGCGTTGATGGGGCTGCCGTCGGGGGTCGTGACGGTGTCGGGCGTGGAGAACAGGGCCCGGTAGATGAGGCTGGAGGCGTCGACGAGAAGGGTCAGACCGGTGGACACGCGTGGAGAGTATCGGACTAGGTCAGGAGAGCGGCGACCTGGCCGGCGATCTCTACGTCCTCGCGCGCGCTGACGACGACCGTTGTCACGACGGCGCCCGGCGCGCTGATGTCTCCGTCACCGGACGTGCGCCTATTGGTTCCGTCGTCGAGCGCGGTGCCCATGTAGGAGAGCCGATGTGCGACCGCCGCCCGCACCTGCCAGGCATGTTCGCCGATCCCCCCCGTCAAGACCAACAGATCGAGACCGCCTAACGAGGCCGTCATCGCGGCGATCTCCCTGCAGAGCCGGTGGATGAAGACGTCGAGGGCCAGCGCACAATCACCGCTCTCTTCGGCCACACCGGCGAGCACGTCGCGCATGTCACCCGTCGTCCCCGTCAGGCCGCTCAATCCGGAGCGATGCTCCAACGCTTCGACGAGCTCCTCGAGCTCGACGCCGGCATGGCCGAGCAGCCACAGGAGCAGCCCCGGGTCTACGGATCCCGCCCGGGTCGACATCACGAGCCCCTCCAACGGAGTGAAGCCCATCGTCGTATCGACGCAGACGCCATCGCGCACCGCCGCAAGGGACGCGCCGGCACCGAGGTGGCAAGACACGGTTCGAGCGCCGGTCCTGGCGGCGAGCTGCGCGGCACGGCGTACGGCGTAAGCGTGGGACAACCCGTGGAAACCGAAGCGTCGGAGACCCCACTGCTCGTTCCAGGCGCGGGGCAATGCGTAGGTAGATGCCGCTCTCGGCAGCTTGGAGTGGAAGGCGGTATCGAAACACGCGACGGCCGGGACGTCCGGCAGGATCTCCGCGACGGCCCGCATCCCGGCGACCGCCCGCGGATTGTGCGATGGCGCCAGATGGGCGATCGAATCCAGGTAGTCCATCATTCCCTGATCGACCGGCGCGGCCTCGGTGTATCGATCCCCGCCGTGCACGACACGGTGTCCGACCGCGTCCGCCGACCCGGTGCGCTCAAGGAGATCCGTCAGAGGATCGAGATCCCCGGCGCCGGCCCATCGCTCGATGGTCGCCGTCTCGAGCAGATCACCTCCGGGCTCTAGGACCGAGAGCTTCAGGCTGCTGGACCCGGTGTTGACTACGAGTACTCGCACCCGAGCTACTCGGGCTCCTTGAGAGGAGAAGGCGGATCGTCGCTCGGGGCCGTTGAGGGTCCGCTCCAACGCCACCCGCTGATCTCCGGTTGATCCTCTCCGTGGGTCCTGACGTAGCGCTGGTGCTCGATGAGTTTGTTCTTCAGTTCCTCACGCGCGTACGAGGAGATGTCACGTAATCGGGTGACCCGATCGAGAACCGCGATGGCCAGATTGAAACGATCGATCCGGTTCATCACACACATGTCGAACGGCGTCGTCGTCGTGCCCTCTTCGATGTAACCGCGCACGTGGAGGTTCTTGTGGTTCGCTCGCCGGTAGGTGAGTCGGTGGATTAGCCACGGATAACCGTGATAGGCGAAGATCACGGGTTTATCCGTAGTGAAGAGTCCATCGAACTCGTTGTCCGACAATCCGTGTGGATGCTCTCTGTCGTCTTGCAGCCGCATCAGGTCGACGACGTTGACCACGCGCATCCGAAGGTCCGGGAACCACTCGCGCAGGATCGCGACGGCGGCAAGGGTCTCCATCGTGGGCACGTCGCCGGCACACGCCATGACGACGTCCGGGGCGCCTTCGTTGTCGGTGCTGGCCCACTCCCAGATTCCGATGCCCTTCGTCGCGTGCACGATGGCATCGTGCATGCCGAGGTACTGCAACTGAGGTTGCTTACCGGCCACGATGACGTTCACATATTGACGACTGCGCAGACAGTGGTCTGCCACGGATAGCAACGTGTTCGCGTCCGGCGGGAGATAAACGCGGATGACCTCGGCTTTCTTGTTGACCACGTGATCTATGAAGCCCGGATCCTGATGCGAGAACCCGTTGTGGTCTTGACGCCACACGTGCGAGGTGAGGAGGTAGTTGAGCGACGGGATCGGCCGGCGCCAGTCGATGTCGTTCGTCGTCTTCAGCCACTTGGCATGCTGGTTGAACATCGAGTCGACGATGTGGATGAACGCCTCGTAGCAGGAGAAGAGGCCGTGCCGCCCTGTGAGGAGATAACCCTCGAGCCAGCCCTGGCACAGGTGCTCGGATAGAACCTCCATGACCCGACCGTCCGGGGCCAGGCCGGCGTCGATCGGCAGGATGTCCGCCGACCATGCCCGGTCCGTTACCTCGAGGACCGCGTCGAGTCGATTGGAGTTGTTCTCATCGGGAGCGAAGACCCGGAAGGTTGTGCTGTTCGCCGTCATAACGTCCCTCAGGAACCGCCCCAAGACTCGGGTTGACTCGGCGGTCCCCGTCCCGGGCTCGTCGACGTCGACCGCGTACGTCCTGAAGTCCGGCATGCGCAGATCGCGGAGCAACGCTCCCCCGTTCGCGTGCGGATTGGCACTCATCCGGCGATCGCCGAAGGGATGAAGAGACGCGATGGCCGGGACCGGCGCGCCGGTGTCGTCGAACAGCTCGTCGGGTCCGTAGCTTCGCAGCCAGTCGTCGAGCACGTCTCGGTGATGATCGTTGGTGCGCGCGTCGCTGAAAGGAACCTGATGCGATCGCCAGTAGCCCTCCACCTTGAGTCCGTCGACCTCCTCCGGACCGGTCCAGCCCTTCGGGGAGCGGAGCACGATCATCGGCCACCTCGCTCTCTCCGCCGTCCCCCGTTCCCGGGCACTCGTCTGGATCGCACGGATGTCGTCTAGACACTCGTCCAGAGTGGAGGCGAAAGCCTGATGCATCTCGGCCGGATCGGCACCCTCGACCAAACGAGGCGTGTAGCCGTAGCCGCGCATCAACTGATCGAGTTCTTCGTGGCTTATCCGGCTGAGTACGGTGGGACTCGCGATCTTGTAGCCGTTCAGATGCAGGATCGGCAGAACCGCGCCGTCTCGCCGTGCGTCGACGAACTTCGTCGAGTGCCAGCTCGTTGCGAGGGGGCCCGTCTCGGCCTCGCCGTCGCCCACGATGGCGGCGACGACGAGATCGGGATCATCGAAGGCGGCACCGTACGCGTGCGCGAGGGAGTATCCGAGTTCGCCTCCCTCATGTATCGATCCAGGGGTCTCCGGCGCGACGTGGCTCGGGATGCCCCCGGGGAAGGAGAACTGGGTGAACAGGCGCTTCATCCCTTGCTCGTCTCGAGAGACGTCGGCATAGACCTCGGAGTAGGTCTCCTCCAACCACGCCGCTGCGACGGGCCCTGGGCCCCCATGTCCCGGCCCCATGATGTACATCATGTCGAGATCCCGCTCCATGATGCAGCGATTGAGATGGGCGTAGATGAAGTTGAGTCCCGGCGTCGTCCCCCAATGGCCCAACAGCCGAGGCTTCACATGTTCGGGTCTCAGGGGCTCCCGTAGAAGCGGGTTGTCCATGAGGTAGATCTGTCCCACGGATAGGTAATTGGCGGCGCGCCACCACATGTGGATCCGACCGAGTTGCTCCTCGGTGAGCGGACCGCTCGACATCGTGGTAGCTCCCCCGCTGCGATGCATATCGGCCATCCGGTACCCCTCCCTCTCGGCCGCTGACTCGATGATGCCCCATGGCGGCCCTTCTCATCGCGTCGCGGGAGGCGAGATGGTCTACAGGTCGGAAAAGCCCCAAGAGCTGGTGGGAGCCCGTCTATCGGAGGTCGATGACCGAGGCCAGCGCAGCCTCTTCCGGCGTGGCGATCACGCGGAAGAGGGCATCGACCACATCCGGCGCGAACTGGCTCCCCCGTCCGTCGAGGATCTCCTGGAGGGCCCGCTCCAACGGCCACGCCGGCTTGTACGGACGGTCGTGCATCAGGGCGTCGAGCACGTCGGCGACGGCAAGGATCCTGGCCGGAAGCGGGATCGCCTCACGGGCCACCCCTGCGGGGTAGCCGGTGCCGTCCCAGCGCTCGTGGTGTCCCAGCGCGATGTCGGCCCCGACGTCGAGGATGGGCGAGTGGCTCCCCGACAAGATCGCTCCCCCGATCGTGGTGTGGGTCTTCATCTCCTCGAATTCGGAGCGCGTGAGGCGCCCGGGCTTCAGCAGTATCCGGTCGGGGATCCCTATCTTCCCGACGTCGTGAAGCGGCGCGGCCAGTTTGATGACGTTCGTTTGGTCCTCGGATAACCCGAGACTCCGACAGATCAGACCGCAGGTCTCGGCGACGCGTTGCGTGTGCTCGTGGGTTTGATCGTCCCGGTATTCGGCGGCGAGGGCGAGACGGCGAAGCGTTTCGAACCTCGCGCGCTCGAGTTCGTGGCTGAGCATCTCGAGCTCCATCTCCTTCGCACGTTTCGCCGTGACGTCCTGTGCGAGACCTTCGACCTCCACTACATCGCCGTCCCTGATGACGTGGTAGTCGTACTCGAGGGTGACCTGGGATCCGTCCCGGTGGCGGTAGTTGACGATCATGGGAGAAGGGCAGCTCTCGGGGTCCTGGAAGAAGCGGTGAAGCAAGGTCTTGTCCGTCGGCTCCGCGAGGTCGACGATCGCTGTCGGGTCGCCGTAGAGAGCGTCGGGACCGTAGCCGAGAAGAGTCTCGACCGCGGGACTGACGTACACGATCTCTGGGTTGGGTTTGATCACGCATTTGAAGAACACGGTTCGCTGCGTGTTCTCGAGTAGCGACGTCAGGGAAGTGTCCGCCTTCATCCCGGGACCTTTTCTCGGTAGCTCTCTTTGGTTGACTTAATAGTTTGCCCACCGACGTCGGGCGGAGCCATGGACGAAAGTCCTATTTCGCGGACAGACGTTCGGGTCCGGGCGGGCGGATGCCGGTCACCCTCCGCCGTGGTTCGTCACGGTGTGTAACGAACGTTTCCACAAAGGAGGCTGAAGAACGGGTCGAGGTCGGGATCGTTGTAGTCGGAGAGTGAAAGCTCGGCGGTTTCACGGCGCAGGAGCCGGGCGCGAGCACCATCGATCGAGTAGGTCCGGGTCGACGTATCCCATCGCGTGTTCCGGATGTTCTGGGCTTCGGCGCGTAGGAGCTGCAAGCGGCCGTTCCGGCACGCGACCCCCTCCCCGGTCCGGCTAACGCCTCCGACGAACAGCCGGATCGGCTGCTTCTCCAGCGTCACGACCCTCAAGTCGTTCGCCACCATGACGTAGAGGCTCAGCTCCCGCCACGCCGCCCCGTGTCCCGCAAGATTGCGCGTTACTACTAACCACTCGTCCGTTCCATCTCCTTGTATGTCGGCGGCTCCGAGAACGCGCTGGTAGTCGGCTCTCGGTCCAAGATGGATCTCCTCCACGACCGAGCCGTCGGATCGCTCCACTCGGATGAACCAGTCCCGGGGGATGCGATCTGTATCGACCCGGGAGTAGACGACGAAGGTTTCCATGCTCCCATCTCCATCCGCATCGCCATCGGCCGCCGTGATGCAGCCGGCGACGGACGGCAGCGAAGGAAGGCTGTCATCGATCGGACAGCCGCGCCCATCGTCGAAGGGGGCCGGCGACGCCTCAACGCTGCCGGGCGGAACGCCGTCGGAACGTTCATCGCAGCCCGCGCAGAACAGGACACAGACCAGTACTAGGACCGAACGTCGCCGACCCATCTCTGTGTCCTGGCTCAGGCGCGCCTAGCTCGTGCGACCACCCACCTATCTTCCATCGCCGGGGACGAGACGATCTCAGAACCTGAAGAATGGCTCCCGCTTTCCGGTCTCGGCCAGCGACTTCAGGCGAGGAAGGATCTGTGCCCACGAGTAGGCGATGAAGGGGAACGACTGTTCGGTTGTCTCCCAGCCACCATGACGGAAGAGAACGCTCGTTTTCCCCTCGTCGTCCGTCTCGATCTCGAACGAGATGTCGGTATCGATCCATTCGGGGGGGCCGGCGAGACACCGCCAGACGAGCGACTCCCCCGGTTCCTCTTTGGCGAGCTCGAAGTCGAACGTCATCGGAGCGTCCGGGAACGCAACCCTCATGGTGGATCCGATACCCGCCGGCCCTTCGACCCGCTCGCTCCACCATCCGCTGACCCCATCCGGGCCGGCCAGACCCTCGTAGACCGTCCCAGGCTCGGCATCCACGGGCATGCGCAGAAGGATCGTTGCCATGCTGCCCTCCCTTCGTTTAAGTTACAACTTAAATATCATCAAGACACCCATGGCGTCAACGAAGGAGGGTCGGTGGACGGGCTGCAAGTGGTCGCCGAGCCGCGCCGGCGCGCGATCCTGAAGCTGGTGTGGAACGAGGAGCTGCCCGCAGGCGCCATCGCGGATCGCTTCGACGTCAGCTTCGCGGCAGTATCACAACACCTCGCGGTCCTGCGCGACGCTGGTTTCGTTTCGGTACGACGCGACGGCCGGCTGCGGCTATATCGCGCCGATCGCAAGGCTTTGGGACCTCTGCGAGTCACCCTCGAGAGGATGTGGGGATCATCTCTAGACCGTCTCGTCGACTTGATCGAGGAGGGAACGAAGTGACGGAACCGAACGATCTGGTGGTTGAGCGCCGCGTCTCGGTGTCCCCATCGGTCGTCTTCGCGTATTTCACCGACGCCGGTAAGTGGACGGCATGGCAGGGAACGGACGCCGAGATCCAGCTCGAACCCGGAGGCCTCTGGAGGGTGAACGTGACGGGTGACGGGTTCGCTTCGGGACGAGTGGTGGAGGTCGTCCACAACGAACGAGTCGTGTTCACGTGGGGGTGGGAGGGCGAAGGGGCTCCCGTCCCCCCGGGATCGTCGACCGTTTCGATCGAGCTGATCCCCGATGACGAGGGGACCATCATCCGGATCACGCACCGCGACCTTCCGCCTGAGCAGATCGAGATCCACCGGCTGGGGTGGGAGCATTATTCCGCGCGTCTGGCCGCGGTGGCGGAACGCAGGGATCCCGGCCCGAACAGGCCGGCGGACTGAAACGGGGACCGTGATGGGGATAGATGTACGCGCCGAGACGGAGATAGCACGCTCCCCCGCCGACGTGGCGGCATTCGCCATGGAGGCGGAGAACGACACGCGCTGGATCGGCGGGATACGCGAGGCGCGACGTCTGACACCGGGACCCACGGCGATAGGCACCCGCGTCGAACGCGTCGCCCACTTCATGGGTAGACGGATCGAGTACGTGATGGAGGTGGCAGAGCTAGAGCCCGACCGTCGGATCGCGCTGCGAACGATCAAGAGCCCGTTCCCGATGAGGGTCACCTATGCGTTCGAAGAAGCTCCCCTGGGGACGCTGGCCAGCGTGAGGGTCGAGGGGGATCCCGCGGGCTTCTACAAGGTCGCGGGTGGGCTGATGGCGCCGTTCGTCCGGAGGAACATCGCCGGCGACGTCCGGCGGCTCAAGGAGATCCTCGAATCCGGCTGATCCGTACGCGTCCATGGTCGCGACGCGCGGCACCGATGATTCCTCCGAGCTGCCGGCGTCTAACCTTCTAGACCGGTTCTAAGTTGAAGGGAGCGCCGTGGCCACCCAGACGTACGTGAATCTCCCCGTCAAGGACCTCGACAGAACCACCGAGTTCTTCACGCGCCTCGGCTTCAAGTTCGACCCTAGGTTCAGCAACGAGAAAGCGGCCTGCATGGTCGTCTCGGACGACAGCTTCGTTATGCTCTTGACCGAAGACTTCTTCAGAGGTTTCACCAAGAAGCAGATCACGGATCCCACGACACATACCGAGGTGATCATCGCCCTATCGGCCGAGACCCGAGAGGCCGTCGATCGGTTGGTTGACACCGCGCTCGCGAACGGAGGGACGCCTTCGAACGAGCCTATGGAGATGGACGGGATGTACGAAAGGAGCTTTCAGGATCCCGATGGGCACCTATGGGAGGTCCTCCACATGGATCCTTTCGCGGTCCCGTCGCCGTGAGACATCTCTATCTACGACTCGATCTGCCGCGGGCACAGTTGCGGCACCGGCCGAAGATCTCGAGATCGTGCGTCACGTCCGTGAACCCGTGGGCCCGCGCCGCGCCGTCGGCCCACGACTCGATCTCGTCGTTGTCTATCTCTACCGAGTATCCGCAATCGCGACAAACGAGATGGTGGTGGTGATCACCGGTGGAGCACCGGCGATAAACGGACTCACCGTCCTCGCGACGGAGCACGTCCACCTCGCCTCCTTCGGAGAGGGTTTGCAGGGCCCGGTAGACGGTAGTCAGACCGACTCGGTCGCCTCGCTCGCGTAGCTGATCGTGCAACTCTTGCGCGCTCCGGAAACCGTCCGCATCATTCAACGCTTCGATGATCGCCGTCCGCTGTCGGGTCGAGCGGATACGCGGTCCCGCGCTTTGTTTCATGTGCCTATCCTTCCACCGGAGATCCTGTGCAGGACGGACGCTGCGAAGAACACGGCCAGGGCCCCGAGGACGATGGCCGCGGAGGGGGCCACGTCGGCGTAGAAGGCCACGATCAATCCGCACGTTGACAGCGCCAAGCCGAGCAACAGACTCCCGTAGACGGTCCCCCGGAAGCTGCGACTGAGCTGTTGGGCCGCGGCGACGGGCAGAACGAGCATCGATGAGACGAGCAGTATCCCAACCACCCTGCTCGCCATCGCGACGGTTACCGCGGTCACCACAGCGTTCGACAGGTTGAGGGCCCGAACGGGGAGCCCGGCGACCCTCGCGGCCTCCTCGTCGTAGGCGATCGAGAACAGATGGTTGCGCAATACCGTGGCGAAGACGATCACTACGATCGAAACCACTACGACCAGCAGAAGGTCGGACGTGCTAACAGAGACCACGGAGCCGAAGAGATACGCGTTGAGGCTGAGCGTTGACGTATCGCTGAGCGACACGAACAGAACGGCAAGCGCGATGCCGCCGTAAAACACCAGGGCGAGGGCGAGGTCCCCGGAGGTGCGGTCCCGTTCTCGGAGGAGTTCGATGATGATCGCACCGGCCGAGGCGAAGACGATCGCAACGATGAGCGGCGAGATTCCAACCAATAGTCCGGCGGCGATACCGGCGAACGCAACGTGGCCGATCCCGTCTCCCATCAATGACAGCCTTCGCTGCACGATGAAGATGCCGATGGCCGGTGCCGCAAGGCCCACGAGAGCGCCGGCGATGAGCGCCCGTTGCATGAAGTCGTAGCCGAGGAAGCTCATAGACGGTAAGGCCCCGCGGGTTCGTCGGCATAGTGGTGATGGACATGTTCCTCGTCGGCGCCGACCGGACGGCCGTCGTGGACGATCCTCCCTGCCCTCAGAACCACCGCCCTGTCGACCAGTGGCGCCATGGCGCCGAGTGCGTGAGCGACGAGCAGTATCGACGTTCCCTCCGCCTTTCGCTCGAAAAGGATGCGCGCGAAGGACTCTTGATGAGCGATATCGACGCCGGCGATGGGCTCGTCCAGTACGAGGATGCTCGGCTCTCCCGCGATGGCACGCGCGATGAGGACCCTCTGCTGTTGACCACCCGAGAGCGCGGCTACCGGCAGCCGCGCCGCTCCCGACAGATCCACCGCGGCCAGCGCTCGCTCGGCCGCGGCGCGATCTTCGTCCGCGAAACCTCTAAGGAGGCCCCTCCGGGCGACTCGCCCCGAGATCACGACCTCCATCACTGAGGCAGGTACACCTGACGCCGCGGAGGCACGCTGCGGGACGTACCCGATCTTGCTCCAATCCCTGAACGACCGGAGCGGGACCCCGAAGAGTTCGACGTCGCCCCGCGCGAGGGGGATCAACCCGAGAAGAGCACGGACGAGGGATGTCTTCCCCGAACCGTTCTCGCCGAGGAGCACCACGAACTCTCCCGCTCCCACGCGGAAATCGATGTCCGAGAGGACCGGCGACGCCCCAAGAGCGACGAGGCCTCCCGTCATCCGTATCGGAACCGCCGGTTCAGGTGCAGCCGAGGGCATCTCTTAGAGCCTCCAGGTTGGCGCGCATCTGGGTGAAGTAGTCGCCCTCCGCCGGTTGCGTCTCCAACGGGTCCAAGACGTCGGTCTCGACGCCGACCTCGTCCGCCAAAGTTTCGGCGACGTCCCTCGGGGCGAGCTCCTCGAAAAAGATCGTGGTGACATCGTTCGCGCGGGCGATATCGGCGACCTCGGCCAATCGATCCGGCGATGGTTCCGCCTCCGGATCGATCCCGGCGATCCCGATCTGCTCCAGCCCGTAACGTGCCGCCAGATAGCCGAACGATTCGTGACTGGTGACGATCTCGTTACGCTCGCAGGACGACAGCCCCTCTTCGAGATCCGTATCGAGGGCCTCGAGTTCGTCGCGCAGAGTCGCCAGGTTCCTCTCGTATCCCCCGGCCCCCTCGGGATCGACCTCGGCCACGGCCGCCGCGACCGCCTCAGCCAGCTCCGTCATCAGAACGGGGTCCAACCAGACGTGCGGATCCACTCCGTCGTCGGCGCCCCCCGGACGGACCCCGCCGACCTCCAGGCCGTCGAGGACGGGAACGCCGTCGAGGTCGGAGACGACGTCCTCGACCGCGGGTTGGAAACCGCCTCCGAGGAAAACCACCAGTTCGGCTTCGGATAGATCCCGCACCTGGCCGGCCGTCAGTTCGAGGTCGTGGGGCTCGACTCCTCCCGGGGTGAGGTCCACGATCGAGGTGCGCTCGCCGCCGACCCGCTCGACCAGGAAGGTCAGCGGATAGAAAGCCGTTACGACCTGAACGCCGGCGCCGTCCGCCGAGGTCGAACCGCCGCAGCCCCCGGCGAGGAGAGCCGCGGCGACGATGAGGAACGGGCCCGGGCGCATAACGGGAGCCTACCCATAATGAAAACCGTTGTCACTTTCGATAGGGACGGAAACCTAGACCCGATCCTTCTCGAGGGCACCGTGCCGTTCGATCGCGGCGAGCAACGATGCGCGATCGAGATCACCGTTGTAGCGGACGCCGTTGATGAAGAACGTGGGTGTCCCCGTGACGCCGCTGGCTCGCCCCGTGCGGACGTCCTGTATGACTCGTTCTCGGTAGACGCGGTCGCGCATATCGGTCCTCCATGCGTCTACGTCCAACCCCATGATTCGTACGTGTTCCTCGAGGTCCAGAACTTCGAGCTGGTGTTGATGCTCGTAGAACCAGTCGTGGATCTCCCAGAAACGCCCTTGTCCGCCGGCCGCCTCCAGCGCCTCCGCCACGGATTCCGCTCTCGGATGTGTGCCCGGCAGCGGGAAGTTCCTGAACACGAAGGCGACATCGAGCGAGAGTTCGTCCAGCAGTTCCTTCACGACCCAGTAGGCGCGTCCGCAGTCGGGACATTCGTAATCGCCGTATTCCACGATAACCACGGGAGCATCGAGCGACCCGCGGACGTGGTCGCGATCCGTGGCCGGGGCCGATAGATCCACTAGGACTCGATCACTACTCATGGGTCGTCCTCCATCCCGTTGACCCGACGTGACGCTGCGCGCCACTCAGGAGCCAACATCTCGTCGAGCGGAGGCATTCCTGTCGGCCGAAACTCGACCCCTCGGAGCCGCCGGGCGCCTGCCTATCGACCCCCGGGCATCACCGGGCGATGCGGTACTTAACGTGCGTGACCGTGGGGGCCGCGATCGTCCGGATCAGCTCGACGGGCGCCTGCTCCGTCTCGACCTCATCGAACAACGGAACTCCGCTCCCTAGGAGGACTGGAGCGAGGTGGATCTGGAGTTCATCGACCAGCCCCGCGTTGAGGTACTGGCAGATCGTGTTCGCACCGCCGGCTACAGCGACGTTGGCTCCGGCCGCTGCGCTCTGCGCTCTCTCGAGTGCCGCTTCGGGACCCTCGGTCACGAAAGTGAAGGTGGTTCCTCCCTTCATCGTCCTCGGCTCCCGCGCCTGGTGCGTGAGGACGAACACAGGATGGTGGAACGGAGGATCATCCCCCCACCACCCATCCGCGTTCGGGTCGTCCTCCCAACTCCCGCGTCCACCGCTGTACATCCTTCGACCCATGATCGTGGCCCCCGTCGCCTTCAGGGACTCATCCATCACGTCGGAATCGATGTTGGACTCGCCGCCCGACAGGCCGTGCGAACTACGCCAACCGGCCGTCGCGAGGGCCCAGTCGTGCAACCGCTCGCCACCCTCCCCGAGCGGTTGTTCGAGGGTTTGATCCGGACCCGCGATGTAGCCGTCGAGCGACATCGAGATGTCGATGGTGACCTTGGACATGACTCCTCCTGTTTCCCCGACCGACTTCCGAAGCCGGCCGTGTCGGGATGCAACTTAGACCGCTCGGGATCGGCAAAGTAATCGTCGCCGGGAACCGAGGAGACGAGCCTGGGTCGGGTTTGAAATGGATGGCCTAGAAGCGGCTCTCCGATTCCGCAGCACGACACACCGAGCAGATCCCCTCGCTCATCCCGAAGGGGTCGCGCGGGGATACCCGGTCGTGACAGGAGCGGCAGTACAAGGCGGCCTCCTGGCCCGTCAGCGATCGAACCAGCGTCGAGATATCGACACTCATGTATGAGCTCCTTTCTTGTAAGGCTCTATAGCCACACTCCCGAACAGACCGGCGACGCGAGAATTCCCGGGCAGCACCGTTCGGGGGCGGAATTCACGTCGATTTAACGTCCCGAGGGGGCGCCGACTCGGCTCGGGCGAACGACCGAAGCAGCGAGTGGCTGGTTAGCCGCCGCCCAACTCGAACAGCTCGCTCGATAGATCCTCCTTCTTCGGCCGACTGTGATCCCAGTTGGCCTGTCGTACCTATCGTCCAGCCGGATCCGACCTCGGGGCCGACGCGGCAGCATGTTCTGTTGAGCACGGGTCTGTGGGAATAGGCACAGCACCTGTCTGGTTCCTTAGGCTGCAAGAGGTCTCGGAACCGCACGCTTTCCATCCCGAACCAGTGTCGGCCTCTCGTCTCCGAGTTGAAGAGGAAGGCAACCACGACTGATGATGAGACAGGATTTCTGCACCCTATGTATGCGTACTGTCTACCGCGGGTCAACCGAAGACGACGCGTGTCCCGTATGTTCTTCCCCGCTCGTGTCGAGCGCCGACGACGAGACGGAGCCGGACGATTCGGTGGTGTTGACCGACGCCGAGGAACAAGTCACGTGATGTCCTTTCGGGTCGACCACGCGGTCCTAGAGTCTGCCGTTCGTCGATAGAACCGCGATCGCACGGACCGTCGCATACCCACGCCATTCCAGGGCGGAGGCGGGCGAAAACGTGCGGGGCTCGTAGGGCCAGCCCCCGTCGGCCTGCTGCTGCTCGGCCAGACCATCGAGTTCATCCGCGATCACTTCGGGACTGAAGAGATCCCGCGCCGGACGGCCGGGGTAGGGGGCGAAATCGAGTGCACGGAGCGTCTCGTCCTCGGTTCCTCCCTCGACGTACATCGACCCATCGGCGGCGAGATGACTCCCGATACTCCTCATCAGATCGGTCGTCTCCGGCGCGGACCCTCCGGCAGCGTCGAGGAACTGCAGAGAGAACAGCACTTCGAAAGCGTGTGGATCCCGATCGAGGGCCGCTATCGTGCGGAAGCTGTAGTCGGTGGCCGTTCCAAGCCAGGCATGCTTCGCCACCGCAGGGTCGTGACGAGCGACACGATGGGCGTTCGCCGCCACGATCGTCGTGATCTGCAAAGAGGAGATGGTGCTGTCGGCCTCGCGCCACCAGGGTGCGCATCCGGCAGGATCGCTCACCGGCACGGCGAATGGGAGGCCGCCGTCGGGGAGGGTGATAGACCCCAACCAGTCGCACAATCCTGAGGCATGGGGCGCCATCGCAGGCCCAACCTCCGCGAAGACCTCGAACGCGTGCAGCGCCGCTGCCGGCTGGCTCTCGCCGGAGCGAAGGTCGGGTTCCAGCCCCCATCCGTACCCGCCGTCGGGATTGCGATAGCCGTCGAGCGCAGCAAGAGCGCCTTGCGGGTCGTCTTCGTCGCCGAGCAACAGCCGGAACCGTCGCCGGTCGATGAGTCGTGCATGCGTAGCAACGAATGCTTTCGCCATGGCCAGATCGACACTCATGCAGCCTCCTTCGGCCGAGCTTGGGCTACTCGAACGTGCCGCGCGTCTCGTCCTCGGCGAGGTCCGGTCCACGAGAACCTATCTATCAGACACCGCCGTGCTGCTGCCGAGCCTAGGCAACGGACCCTCCCAAAGTACGTATGGCCCGCCTGCCCACGTGGTGTTGCGGTGTGATGGTCGTTCCTAGGGCGAGCTGATGCCCGCTTGCTCTGCCGAAGGTGCGGCGTTCGACGTGGGAGAGGAGATACTCTTCGAAGATCCGGAAGCCCGAGTGCGGATCGAGGTCCTCTCGACCGACGGCGACGCCTACACACTTCGAGTGAGCAACGGTGGGGATTACGATGCCGGGACTCCGGTCACCTTTGACAGAACCGTAACCGCCGGCTTCGTGGGAGACGCGCAGTTCGAAGGGACGGTAGCGGCCTCCGATGAGGCTCTGGGCTGTTTCCAAGAGATCAAAGTGAAGGTGCAGAAGCGTACGAAGAAGAAGTTCAAGACCGTCGGCAAAGCCTTTACCGACGCGAACGGCAACTTCAGCTTCGACCTGAGCAACACGCGCGGTAAGAAGTTCCGCGCTTTGGTCTCCAAGCTGAAGTTCTCACCCTTCAATACCTGCGCGAAAGCGGCCTCCAGTATCGTCAAGAAGTGACGATCCCTTCGGAACCCCCCGTCGCCGGCGATGAGACCGCCACGCTGCTGGGGTCCCTCGAGCGCCAGCGCGCGACCTTCGCGTGGAAGTGCGGAGGCCTCGACGAGGCGGGTCTGCAGGCCAGGGTCGGTGCCTCGTCGATGACGCTCGGGGGACTTCTCAAGCACCTGGCTCTCGTAGAGGACGACTACTTTTCCCGGCGGCTGTACGGGCGGGACCTGGGACCTCCATGGAACGCCGTGGACTGGGATGCCGACCGCGACTGGGAATGGCACTCGGCCGCCGCGGACAGCCCCCAGCAGCTCTACGCGCTTTGGGAGCAGGCCGTGGCGCGCTCGCGCGTCGCGGTCACGGAGGCACTGGCCGCCGGAGGCATGGATCAGCCGGCGCGGCACACGTGGCCCGACGGCCGAACGCCGAGCCTGCGGCGCATCCTGATCGATCTCATCGAGGAGTACGCGCGGCATGTCGGGCATGCCGACCTCCTCCGGGAGTCCGTGGACGGGCTCGTCGGGGAGGACCCGCCGGCCTGACCGCGTCGACTTCGGGGTCGCCCCTTGGCGAGTTCCTGTGGGCGACCCCCGTGCGCTTTCACGCGTAGGGTTAACTTCCACGACTACTCACGACGGAAGGCTGAAAGTTGGGAACCTTCGAACGCTACGTGGCGATCGGAGACAGCATGACAGAGGGTCTTTTCGACCCCGACGGCAACGGCGGCAACCGCGGTTGGGCGGACCGACTTGCAGAGCACCTCGCAGCGGATGGGGGCGCGGTCCTCTACGCCAACCTCGCAGTGAGAGGCCGGCGTGCCCACGAGATCCACGACCAACAACTGGAGCCCGCCCTCGCGCTGGAGCCGGACCTCGTCAGTGTGGTTGCAGGGATGAACGACCTGCTGAGGCCGTCGTTCGACGTCGGATGGATCATGGGCTACATCGACCGGATGTTCAGCGCGGTGACCGCGGCGGGAGCTGCGGTGCTCACGTGTACCTACGGAGATCCCGTCCCGGTGAATCCCTACGCTCGCGTGCTCCGGAAGAGGCTCGATGGCTTCAACGCACGTCTGCGGGCGGCGGCCGCCCGTCATGGGGCCGTACTCCTGGATTTCGCTCGGGAGCCGGCCGTCTCCGATCCCCGCTTCTGGTGTGAGGATCGATTGCACGCCAACGCGGAGGGACATCGTCGGATCGCGGCCGCTGCCGCCGAAGCACTGGGTGTCCGGGTCGAAGGCCCGCGTTGGAACGAGCAGTTACCGGCGGCGGCGCGCAAGGGACGCGGTGAGTTCATCATCGGAGAACTCGAATGGGCGAGGCGACACTTGGCCCCCTGGGTCGGTCGCCGATTCCGTCGCGTTTCCTCGGGAGACGGGATCGAGCCGAAGCGACCGCACCTCGCACCCTTAGGTGCAGAGCCCGACCTCCCACGCGACGAACGATCCCAGTAGCAGACGACCACTACCGGATCAGCGGCGAACTCCGGGAACGGTCAAGACTTCTTGGCGCGACTGCGTGAGACCCGAGGCGGCTCGTCGGGCTGTTTCGGATAGACGGGGGGCCACGGCGCGTCCAAGAGTCCGTTCGCCCGGTCTCGCTCGTGCATCGCAAGGAATGGCTCGAGCGACTGCGGGTTGTCGTTCATCTCGGACCAAGGATCGCCTCGTGCCTCGATCCGTTCGGGGAGAGACGCGATCGTCAGCTCGTCGGGGTGGATCACATCTACCTCGTCCCAGTCGATGGGCGTTGACACCTGAGCGCCCGGGCGAGCGCGGACGCACCACGCGCCGAACACGGTCTTGTGCGGAGCGTTCTGATTGAAGTCGACGAACACACGCTCGCCCCGATCTTCCTTCCACCACTGCGCCGTAAGGATGTCGGGACGACGCCTCTCCAGCTCGCGAGCGACGGCCACCGCCGCGGATCGCACCTGGTAGGAGTCCCATCGAGATTCGAGTCGAACGTACACGTGCAACCCTCGGTTGCCGGTTGTCTTCGGGTAGCCGACGATCCCCAGTTCGTCGAGGAGCACTCGCAGCTCGCGCGCTGCCTCGCGGATCAGAGTGAAGTCGGTGCCCGGTTGCGGATCGAGATCCAGCCTGAGCTCGTCGGTGAACTCCGGGTTCGCCGCGAGGTACGGCCATACGTGAAAGCCCAGACACCCCAGGTTCACCGCCCACGCGATGTGCGCGAGGTCGTCCGCAACCAGGGCGCGTGACTCGGTCCCATTCGGCGTGCTTACGATCGTTGTCTGGAGCCATTCCGGTGCCGAGTCGGGCACGCGCTTCTGGTAGAAGGACGATCCCGTCGCACCCGACGGGAAGCGCTGCAGGAGCAAGGGTCGTCCCCCCATCGTTCGCATCAGTGGTTCCGCGAATCGCAGATAGTGGTTGACGAGGTCGAGCTTAGTCTCTGCCCGCTCCGGGAAGAACACCTTTTCGGGACTAGTGATCCGGACCTCGCGGTCCTCGATCTCGAGGATCTCTTCGCTGCCCTTTCCGCTACTCGGCATGGCCGTCCCTTTCTATCAATGTCGCGAAAGATGTCGCACGCTCGATCGAACTAGCCGGCGCGACTCGACGCACACGCGCCCCAGGTCGAAAGCGATCTCGGTAGCAGATGGGAGAAGAGACACGATCCTCATAGCTCATTTATCTCACGATGGCCTAGGGTCGTATGGAAGCTCCGGGCACCGGCCTCCGGTCCCTTCGTGGGCGACGCGGTGCCTGATCGTGTGAGAGGGAAGGCATGACCGACCTCGAGGCGTTTGAAAAGCTCGTGCCGCTCGATCATGGGCTCGTCGTGGTGTCGACGAGCCGAGCCGAGGGGACGATCCAGTCGTCGGTCGTGAACGCCGGCGTCCTCGACCACCCGATCTCGGGCACGCCCGTCGTGGGGTTCGTGGCGGCGGGATCGTCCAAGCGCCTCGGGAATCTGCGCGCCCGTCCCCGCGCCACCATTGTGATCCGGGCGGGCTGGCAGTGGGCCGGTGTGGAGGGATCCGTTGAGCTCGCCGGGCCCGACGACCCGCTCGACGGGGTCGACGGCGAACGCTTGCGCCTGCTGCTTCGCGAGATCTTCACCGCCGCGGGCGGGACCCACGACGATTTCGACGAGTACGACCGGGTCATGGCCGAAGAGCGTCGGGTGGCCGTCTTGGTCGAGCCCGAGCGCGTGTATGGCCCGGCGAGCTGAGGGACTCGCATCAATCTAGATTGATGTATCGTCTGTGGATGACCGCGTCCAGGGCAAACCGAGACGGCTCCCCGCCGAGGTTCTTGCGGCTGGCGGGACATCCGCTCCGCTGGCGGCTGTTGAGCGAGCTGGCGCGCAGCGATCGACGGGTCGGCGAGCTGTGCGAGCTGGCGGGTCACCGCCAGAGCCTGGTCTCCTATCACCTGCGTCGGCTGCGCGACGGTGGGTTGGTCTCGGCGCGTCGCAGCCTGGCGGACGGGCGCGACACCTACTACGTCCTGGATCTGGTGGGGTGTGGCGAGCTGCTGGCGAGCGCCGGCGCTTCGCTCCACCCTGGGCTCGCATCCGGCGCACGCCCGGATACCGAGCCGGAACCCTCCGACGTTCACGTTCGTGCGCGCGTGCTCTTTCTGTGCACGGGCAACAGCGCCCGTTCGCAGATCGCCGAAGCCCTCTGCGAACAGCTCTCCGGCGGCGCGGTGACCGCGGTCAGCGCGGGCAGCCATCCCAAGCCGCTGCATCGCAACGCAGTGCGGGTCATGCGCGAACGCGGCATCGATCTCGCCGGGCATCGGTCCAAGCATCTGAGCGAGTTCACCGGCGAGCGCTTCGACCATGTGATCAGCCTCTGCGACCGCGTGCGCGAGGTGTGCCCGGAGTTTGCGGGGACGCCGGAGCTGATCCATTGGAGCATCCCCGATCCGGGACGCGAGCCGGGAAGCGACGAGGCGACGCTCCCAGCTTTCGAGCACATCGCCGACGAGTTGAGCACCCGTATCCGTTTCCTGATCGAAGCCATCGAACAGACGACAGAGAAGCTGGAGGTGACCGAACGTGCCTGACGAACTCGTGAACGTCCGGTACATGGTCGACGACGTCGAGACGGCCGTCGACTTCTACACCGCCCAATTCGGGTTTGCGCTGCGCTCCAGTGCCGCGCCCGCGTTCGCGGATGTGGTGCGCGGCAACCTGCGGCTGCTGCTCAGCGGCCCGGCGAGCTCGGCCGGCCGGCCGATGCCCGACGGACGCAAGCCGGGGCCGGGGG
>JBOGXG010000267.1:0-16613 GCA_050694195.1 Actinomycetota bacterium
GTGTCGAGGCGTCCCATCGACAGCAGGAAGAGGACGACGACGATCGCGGTGGGGATCGCGAACCACACGATCTCGAGCGCGAAGTTCGTGTGCGTCTGCGGAGGCGGGGCCGCGCTGGGCTTGTCGCGGAACCGGACGATGCTCCACGCGATCAAGCTCGCCACGATGACGAAGATGACGGCGGCAACGATCATGAAGAACGTGTAGAGGGAGCCGACCTCGTCGCCCTGTTGCGTGACCGCCTCGGGAGCGCACGCCGGGATGAGCGAGATCACGAGCGACACGGCTGCGACCCGGCGGGTAGGCGTCATCTTCATCGAGGCTACCCCGCCGCGAACAGGCGAGGTTCTCGCCGCGTTCGCTCAGGGTGCGGTGAGCTTTTCGCAGCGACGAGGCCGGGGTCGGTAGGCTCCAACGTATGACCATCCCGGCTCCGCTGATCGATGAGGGCGCCCTCGTCAGTTTCCTGGACGAGCGGCTCCCCGGCGCCGGGGACTGGACCATCCTTCGACACCAGGCCGGTCATTCGAACGAGACGTTCTTCCTTCGCCGGGGCGACGAGGATCTCGTGCTCCGCCGGCCCCCGTTGGGTGCGTTCCTACCGTCGGCGCACGACGTCGGCCGCGAGTACCGCGTGCTCTCCGCCCTGCAAGGAACCTCAGTGCGGGTCCCGAGGACGATCCTTGCATGCAGCGACGAGTCGATCATCGGCGCGCCCTTCTATCTGATGGAGCGCGTCGGGGGAACGGTGATACGGACCGAGCTGCCGGAACCATTCTCCGAAGGCCACAGGCGGAGGATCGGCGAAGAGCTGATCGACGCCCTCGTCGAACTTCACTCGGTGGACCCGATCGCCTGTGGCCTCGAGGGATTCGGGAAGCCCTCCGGTTACCTCGAGAGGCAGCTCCGTCGGTGGAGCGGACAGCTGGAGTTGACGCTTCCTCACACGCGCCCGTTGCCGGATCTCGAGCGCGTCGGGGCCTGGCTGGCGAGCAACCTGCCGGTCTCGGGGCCGACGACGCTCGTCCACGGCGATTACAAGCTGGACAACGTGATGTTCGCCTCCGATACTCCCGCGCAGCTGATCGCGATCCTCGACTGGGAGATGTCTACGCTCGGAGATCCGCTTGCCGACCTAGGCTGGATGATCTCTTTCTGGCGTGAGCCCGGGGACGAGGCCGGAAACCTTTTCGCGGACACGACGCGCGTCACCGAGTTGCCCGGCTTCTCGTCGCGGGCGGACCTCATCGAGCGGTACGCGAGCGCAACCGGGAGGGAGGTCGGCCGGCTCGACTGGTACCAGGTTCTCGCCATCTGGAAGCTGGCGATCCTGCTGGAAGGCTCTTACGCGCGCCATCTCGCCGGGATGACGGACGACCCCTTCTTCGAGCGGATGAAGGAGGGGGTCCCGGCCCTCGCCGCGGCCGCGCTCCAGGTCGCCGGCGTATGAGCCGCCGCTTCGACGCTCTGATCGTCGACTTCGGAGGTGTGCTCACGAGTCCGCTTCAAGATGCGATGGTCCATTTCGCCGACGAGCTCGGCATCGAACTCCAGGACCTGGTCCGCGTCGCTCTGAGGGCGTACGCCGGCCATGAGGACGAACTCGTCCACGGATTCGAGACCGGGCACATCAGCGAGGACGAGTTCGCCAGGGACTTCGCGGCCAGGCTCGAGGAGGTGGTCGGGAAGCCCGTGGATCCGGTGGGTTTGATCGAGCGCATCTTCGCCGGGATGACCCCCGAGGAGGACATGATCCAGGCCGTTCTGGGGGCGCGGCGGGCGGGCTACCGCACCGCCCTCCTCTCGAACTCGTGGGGGCTGGGGCTCTACCCGCGCGAGCGGTTCCCGGAACTCTTCGACGTCGTCGTGATCTCGGGGGAGGTCGGCTTGAGGAAGCCCGACCCGGACATCTTCATCCTCACTACGGACAAGCTCGGGATCGAGGCCTCCCGATGTGTTTTCGTGGACGATCATCCCGGGCACCTGAAAGCAGCGCTGGAGGCGGGGATGACGACCGTCCTTCACAGGGCTCCGGGCGAGACGATCGAGGAGTTGGAGGCATTGCTCGAGGTGCCGCTCGGCGCGACCGAAGGTCAGCGATAGTTGACGAACTGGAGCGGAACCCCGAAGTCCTTCTCTTTGAGCGACGCGATGATGTCCTGCAGCGTGTCGCGCGATTTGGCGGACACCCTTACCTGATCCCCCTGAACCGCGGCCTGGGCCTTCACCTTCTGATCCTTGATGAACTTCACTATCTCCTTGGCCTTCTCCTGAGAGATGCCCTGATTGACCTTGATGTTCTGGCGCGCGGTCCCTCCGGCCGCCGGCTCGATCTTTCCCTTGTCTAGAGCCTTGATGGCGATCTTGCGCTTGACTAGCTTCTCCTCGAGGACGCGCACCGTGTCCTTCACCTTCTGTTCGGTATTGGATCTGACGATGATCTCTATCTTCTCGCCCTCGTGAGCCATGTCGATGGATGAGCCCGTGTCTTTGAAGTCGAAGCGCTGCGCGATCTCGCGCTTCGCTTGATCCACCGCGTTGCGAAGTTCCTGTTCGTCGATCTCGGATACGACGTCGAAGGAAGAGTCTTTGGCCATGCTCGGGAGGTTATCGGATGAAGGTGCGAAGGAGTGGCATCAACTCGGAGATCCGCTCCTTGTTGAGGTACGCATCGGCCCAACTCGGCTTGCGGTCGAGGATCGCGGAGAAGGCCACGATCTTGGTCCCGGGGATGACGGCCCGCATGATCTCCGCGGCCCCCTCGCCGTCGAGACGGGGGAGCATGTAGTCGAGGATCACGAGGTTCGGCTGATGCTTGAGGGCGAGAGGGACTGCCTCGATGCCGCTGGACGCCTCCCCAACTACCTCCATCCCGTCGGATTCACACAATATGCGCAGGACATGGCGGATCTCTTCGTCGTCGTCGACGATGAGAACTTTGGAATCGTCCTGCTCGGTCATGAACTCAGCATGGGGAACCACGCGCGCTTTGTCTAGGGGCGTATGCCACAACCCGGACATTGTGAAAAAAAGAATCGGGTCATCTTTAGGCCGTCCTACCTGCGCTTTCTTACAGCGCGTGGAGTTGCCGTCACGTTGTGTAGATGCCGTAGGTGGACAGACCAAGGCGAGGTTGGTAGTCAGTACCCGCTATCTATCCAGCAAAACAAGCGGATCGCGGGTTACAACTATCGATAAAACGTTAGGAGGCGCCATGTCGTTCGGGCGCGCCCTGCCGCGAGGCAAGGCACTATTCACGGCGACGACCGCCGTCGTGCTGTCGCTGGTCATGCTTCTCCCCTGGATGAAGACGTCCCACGCCGCTCCGCTGGCCGACGAGCCGATGGAAGGGATGGGCAAGGACGCGACCACCGCCACATCGTCCTCGTCCGGCAGCTGGAGCTTCAACGACTCCGAGCAATGCTTCATGAACAGGATCAACAGGCGGCGCCAGCGCAAGGGGAAGAGTCGCCTCAATGTCGACAAGCAACTCGGCTACGTAGCTCGTCGTCATGCGCGCTCGATGGCGCGCAGCCGGTCGATGTACCACGACGACAACATCGGCTCCAAGGTGACTCGCTGGAGGACGCTCGCCCAGAACTCGGGGAAGGGGGGTCCCTGCAAGAAGATGTTCAAGATGTTCTGGCGCTCGAGCGCGCATCGCGCCAACATGCTCGGTCCCTACCGCTTCCTCGGTGTCGGCGTGGAGAAGCGGGGAGGTAACTACTACGTGCAACAGGTGTTCGAATCGAAACGAGATCCGGGCAACGTCTGGCACAAACCGTAACGCCGCGCACTTCTCCACTCATCCACGGATAGTTGGCATCCTGGTGGAAAACTTCGCGCCGGGTTACAGCTCGCGCGGGTAGAGCGCGGCGGCTTCTTCCACGGTGATCTCCGGGGCGCGCTGGGGGCCGAGATAGGACTCGAGAGAGGTGTTGTAGGACTCGAGCCAGAGGCCGTCCGATTTGAAGTCCGCCAGCACGTTGTCGACGAAGCCGACCCACCCCGAAGCACCCGGCTCGACCACCATCGAGATCCCCGCGGTCGTTAAGCCGGGGCCGACGACCTCCGGCGGTAGGCAGCGAGCCTCCGGAGGACACATGCCCTGGAGGTCGAGGGCCGCTCCGACCAGGGCGAGGTCGAGCCCGGTCATGGCGGGAGGCGCGAGCGTCTGATCATCGAAGACCCCCCCCGTCTCGTAGCAGTCCGAGGCGTCGTCGGCCTCCGTCACCTCGAGATCTGGCGCCACGGTCGAGGGGCCGATGGTCGTCTCGGGATCCCCGAACACGCATATCTCGCCGTCTAGTTCCTCGAGCGACCGTGCCTCGGCCCCCCCGGGGACGAGCAGGCGCTGGTGGGCGATGAAGTACGGATCCGAGACCCCGCTGGTCCGCACGAGTTTCTCGACCACCGGGACCACGGGGAAGGCGACGTCGATCTCATCGTCCTTCACCATCTGCACCAGGGTGTCGTTCGCCGCCACGGTGAAATCGGTCTCCACGCCGAGCGTGTCGGCGATCTCTCGCGCGAGGTCGGCCGCGAGACCTTGATCCTCCTCGCCCGTCTCTCGATAGAGCGCCTCGTTGTTCGGAACGCCGACCCTGAGGAGACCGGCTCGTTGTATCGCTCCCATCACCGTCGTCTCGGGATCGAAGTCGCGGATGAGGTCTTCCTCCGGCTCCGGAGGAACGCACGCCGCGAGCAGGCAAGCGATCGCCAGCAGACCCAACCCCAGTTTCTTCGCCGGATCTCGCCGCGCATGGCGGCGCTTCGACGCGTGGAGATCGATCATGTTTTCACCCTAGGGGAATCCGGATCGTTCGAGCGCGCGCTATGCCGGCGCCGCGACCTGGTCCTCGAGGCCGGACACCGGTTCGATCGTCACTCCCGTCTCGCGCCGTTGTTTCAGCTCCAGGCGTCGCGAGAGTCGAGACAGCAGGAGGTTCACGATGATGAACATGATCCCAACCACGAGGTAGACCTGCAGCGGCGGCCCCTTCACGAAGTCCCCGAGGAACGGGTTCGCGTTCGTGATCGTCTTCGCGTGCCTAACCACCTCGCGGATCGCGATGATGCTGATAAGCGTCGTGTCCTTGTTGAGCGTGATGAGCTGGGACACCGTGGCCGGGACCATCCGCCGCAAACCCTGCGGCAGGATGATCAGACGCATCGACTGCCAGTACCTGAGCCCGAGCGCCTGCGCTGCCTCACCTTGTCCCCTCTCCAAGGAAACGATCCCGGCGCGCATGATCTCCGCCATGACCGCCGAGTTGTAGATCACCAAACCCATGATGCCGGCGATGACTCGGCCCACCTGGAAGGCGGGAGGCAGGAAATCGGGCGCGAGGTTTTCCCACTGCGTGTAGATCTCGCTCGGCAGAGCGAGAGCGAAGCCGAGCAGTATGAAGATCAAGGGAAGGTTTCGCCATACGTCAACCCAGCCGCGCGCGACCAGGTGTACGAGGCGATTCTTCGACAGGCTCAAGAGCGCGAGGACGAGTCCCAGGATCAGCGCGAGGACCATCGATATGACCGCGATCTCGACGTTGACGAGGAAACCCTCGAAGAGGAAACGGAGGTTGTTCCCCGACGTCAACCATTCCCAGTTGCTCGGATCGAAAAGGTAGGTCATCGCTTGATCACAAGCCTCGTCTCGAGCTTCCGAACGATGATCGTGACGGTCACCGTGAGGATGAGGTATCCGATAGCGGCCCAGACGAACGTCTCGAAGAACCTGAAGTTGTTGTTGTAGATGCGCCGGGAGTTGAGGAGGAGGTCGTTGATCGCCAGGAGAGAGCCTCCGAGGATCGCCGAGTTCTTCGTCATGGCGATGATCAGGTTGCCGAGCGGTGGGATCACCGTTCGTACGGCCTGGGGGAGCACGATTTTCGTCAGCGTTTCTCGCTGAGTGAAACCTAACGATAGAGCGGCATCGAACTGGCCTCGGCCAACCGCGAATACGCCGGAACGGATGGCTTCGGCGACGTAGGCCGCGGTATAGAGACCGAGGCACAGCGTCCCCGCGAGGAAGGGGCCCAGTGGAAGGCCCGCGCGATTGAGCCCGTCGAAGACGATGTAGATGAGGACGAGCAGTGGGATGTTGCGGAAGAACTCGACGTAGAGCCCGCCTATGCGATTGAGCGACTTTAGCGGCGCCACGCGAAGGGCGCCGACCAGAAGGCCGACGCCCATCGCGATAACGAATGAAACTCCAACCAGACGACAGGTTGTGAGGAAGCCGGAGAAGTATTCAGGGAAGTTGTTCTGAAGAACCCTGAATACGTCGGTCACCGAACTCCTTTCTCACCTGATCGCTTGGACTAGCAGGTTTCTATACAGGGGAACAGATCCAGAGCGTCTTGAAGCGTGTAGTTCTCCGGATGATCGGGCTCACCCTCGACATACTGTCCGACCCACGTGTCGTAGATCTCGTCCCACGTCCCGTCCTCGAACGATTGCTCGATCGTTTCGTCGAGGAACGCTTGGAATTCGGTGTCGCCGTCCGGCAGACCCGCGCCGTAGGGCTCGGTCGTCAGTTCGTCACCGACCAGCTTCAAGGGGAACTCGTCGCCGGACTGGATGATCATCCCGGTGAGGATGACGTTGTCGGTCGAAACGGCGTCCACCTGCCCGTTCTGCAGCAGGGTGAGGCAGTCACTGTAGGCCTCGACGGTCCTGAGGTCCGCGTCGGGGGCCTGTTCCTTGATGGTCGCCTCGTAGGTCGACCCCAGCGCGGTGCATACCTTCCGGCCGGCTAGATCCTCGATCCCGGCGATGTCCGAGTCCTCCGGCACCAGGATCCGGCCGTTGGCGATGAAGTAAGGACGGGAGTAGTCGATCTCCGCATCCCTGTCCGTCGTGATCGTCATCGTCGAAAGGATCAGGTCGACCGTCCCATCCTGGAGGAACGGGATGCGGTTGTCCGAGATCGCCTCGACGAACCTCGGCTCGACGCCGAGCTCGTCGGCGATGTAGTTGCCCAGGTCGACGTCGAACCCCTCGACCTCACCGGTCTGGGGGTTCTCGAACCCGAACGGCGGCACGTCGAACTTCACGCCGATGACGATCTCCCCCGCCTCCTGTAGGGCCGCCATCGTCGTGCCTTCGTCGAACTCCTGCGCCTCCGTGTCACCGCCGGCATCGGTGTCCTCCCCGTTACCGTCATCGTCGCCACATGCTGCGCCCAAGAGAGCGAGAACCGCCAGGAGGGCGATCAACGATCTCCAGTTCTTGCCTTTGACCATTCGGTCTCCTTTCCGGCCGCATCTGTGCGACCTAACGATGTGCCCGCGAGTCAGTGGTGAAGGATCTTGTCTACGAAGTCCCGAGCCCGGGGACTCTGCGCGTTCTTGAAGAACTCATCGGGTGTCCCCTCCTCGACGATCGCGCCGTCGTCGATGAACGCTATCCGGTCGCAGACCTCCCGAGCGAACCCCATCTCGTGCGTCACGACGATCATCGTCATGCCGTCTCGGGCGAGCCCGCGCATCACGTCCAGAACCTCGCGGATCATCTCCGGGTCCAATGCCGAGGTGGGCTCGTCGAAGAGCATGAGCTTCGGATCCATCGCAAGGGCCCGCGCGATGGCGACGCGTTGCTGCTGTCCCCCGGAGAGATCCGCCGGAAAGGCCTCGGACTTCTCGGCGATGCCGACCCGCTCGAGCAGCGCCATGGCGCGCTCTTTCGCGGCACCGTCCGATAGGCCCTTCACCTCGGTGGGCCCCAGAGTCACGTTCTGCAAGACGGTCTTGTGAGGAAAGAGGTTGAACTGCTGGAAAACCATTCCCATCTCGGCTCGCAGCTTGATGATGTTCTTTCCGGCGGCCGGTATGGATCGTCCGTCGAAACGGATGTCTCCGGAGTCGATCGGTTCCAGTGCGTTGATGCATCTCAGCATCGTCGACTTCCCCGAACCGGATGGTCCCGCGACGACTATCGCCTCCCCCCGATCGATGGCGAGGTCGATCCCGTTGAGAACCACGTTCGAGCCGAAACTCTTGGTGACGCGTTCCAGCTCGACGAGGTGCCCGTTGCTCGCTCTGTCCCCCATGGATGGGCGAAGTGTAGCGGAATGACGCCCCCGGCCCGACTGGTCCGGAGGCTCGACCCCCGGGTTAGAGGTAGCCGAGCGAGGCGAGCCGGCGTCGGATCGCTTCGATCTCTTCGGGGCTGAGCGGATCGACGTCTTCCGGAGCCGGATCCTGCACGGCTCTCACGGGGCGGTCTCCCGTGCTGCCGTGGTGCGAGACCAGGTCCCGCAGGACGTACACCGCGAACTCGGTTACGGAATGGAAACCCGAGTCGGCGATCACCTGCTTCAACTGTTCGTAGAGAGGACGGGGGATCTTCAGTGTGACCTGCGAGTCGGTGCCTTCTCTCTTCATCCTGTAACTCCTGAGATCGTGATGATGGTGATGGGGACGAGGAACAGGGCCGCCGTGAACACCGCGAGACGAGGCCTGCTCTTTACCATCATCCTCTGGAACCGCCAGATCGCCCGCCGGACCTGTGGGTAGAAGAAGGTAAGGACCACGAGACTCACGACGGTGGTCGAGATGATCCCTGCGAGCACGATGCGGACGGCCGCGGGTGAATCGAGGGCGAATGCAGCGAGCATCGTGTCGCCAAGGGTCGTGATGTTGGCGCCCATGATGTAGGGAAGGATGTCCTCTCGTTTCGCGTAGCCCTTGGCGACGAGAGGGACCAACACCGTAAGGGCGACGGATACGGACATCGTCACCAACGCGATGAGGCAGCCGAGTCCGAACATCGGCCATTTCTTGCGGAGCCAGGTGAGCCTCGGATCCTCGAAACGCTCGGAGTCCATCTGGGGGATCACCGAGTCGATCAACTTGAAGGAGAGCAGGAGAACGCCGAGCCCGCCGAGGAAGACGACGATCGACGGCCATGTCGCGACACGGTCGAGTAAGCCGCCGTATACGGAATCGATCAGGTCTCCGAACTGGGCCGGGAAGGTGATGTTGAGATCGTGGAACGGCCCCCACTCGAGGATCCCGTAACCGAGGACGGCCGACGGGATGTAGATGAGAGCCGTGGTGCAAAGCGCCATCACCGCGGTGGACAGCGGGGCCATCCGGGCTCCCTTCCCGGCGCGCGAGGCATAGATCACCGCGGTCAGGAGAACGACGAAGGCGGCGCCCAAGCGCGAACCTGTGAGCATGGTGTACCCCTGGATCTCGGTGAAATGCTCCGCTCCCGGAAGGGATCCCTGCCCGGCCGCGACGAGCGTCAGAGCGGTGGCGGCGATCGGCGACCCGGACAGGACGAAGAGAGCTCCCAGCCATCCGAGACCGAGGGTCGAGCCGGCGTTCTGCACGAGGAACCCGCCCGGCTGCAGGACGTCCAGCGACGACGCTCCGGTCTTCATCAGCTGCAGAGCGCCGACGAAGAGGAACAGCGCGGCGAGGAAGCGGACGCCCCACCCGCCGATGGTGAGAGCGCGTCGGGAGCCGGACACCGGGGCGGGGCGCGGGTCGGCGACGGTTCGCTGGGTGTCCACAGGCTATTCCCTATTACACTCCTATGAGAGTGTCAAGCGTGAGACCAGGGGGTTAACAGGCCGTCGACCCTGACCTAGCATGTGACCGGTGCCGAGGACGAGAGTTTCCCTGAGGGTCATCTGTTGTGCGACCGCCGTGGTCGTCCTGTCGGCCCTGAACCCCGCTCCTGCCCGTCCGTCGAGCGCCCTCCCCGAAGAGGGGACGCGGGGGCCGCGCCTCGTCGAAGTTCCGACGACGCTCGCTCGCTCGGAGTTGGTCGCGGACGGCGGCGCGGCGCGAGCGCCCTTCGAGATCACCCACGTGGGTTTCTCGTGGCGCGGCGCCGACGGATCGGCCGTCCGCTATCGCACCCGGTCTGCCACCGGATCGTGGACGAAATGGCGCCGGGCGACCGAGGCGCACGACCTCGAGCACGGCCGCCGTCACTACAGCGGAGTCATCTCGATCCCGCCGGCGGCCCGAGTCGAGGTCGAGGAGATGGCCCGTCCGGGCACGTGGATGGGCCCGATCAGCGTCGACCTCCTGAACACGGTGGATGGTCCGACCCGGACGGTGGACGTTCCTCGTGCGCAAGCCGGCGCGCGCGGTCCTCGTATCGTGACGCGCGCCGAATGGGGGGCGGATGAGTCGCTGAAGCGCACCGAGGGAGGCTGCGATCGCGATTTCTGGCGCGTTCAGCAACTGTTCGTTCATCACACCGCCGGCATCAACAACGACCCCAACCCGGAAGCAACGATGCGCGGGATCTACTGGTATCACACGCAGCGCCGCGGTTGGTGCGACGTCGGCTACAACTTCGTCATCGGTCCGCGCGGGACGATCTATGAGGGACGTTGGGCGCGTTCCTACATGCCGTGGGAGGCCCATACCGGCGAGGACGCGCGCGGTCGAGGTGTCGTGGGTGCCCACGTAGCGGACTTCAACTCGGGGAGCGTCGGCATCAGCCTGATGGGCAACTTCAGCTCCGCGCGGATCTCGGCCGACACGCGAGAGTCACTCGTCGAGTTACTGGCATGGGAAGCGAGCCGCCATGGACTCAGACCCAAGGGCGCGCATCGCTACCGGAACCCGGATACGGGACGGACCAAACGGCTGAAGTACATCTCCGGACACCGCGATGCAGGATTCACCGAATGCCCCGGGGGGACGCTTTACTCCTCGCTCCCGCGCATACGCAGGCAGGTCGCGGCTCGCGTGAACTCCGGCCGAGACGCTTCGAAGGTCACGCTCGACGCCGATCCCGATCGCACGACCTACGGGGAGACCGCCGTTCTATCCGGGGTCGTGTCGACGAAGAGCGGCTCGGCACTAGCCGGACGAACCATCACGATCTGGTCGAAGGAGGCCGGCAGGAGGTGGAGGAGGGCCGGCCGCCCGACGACGGGTCCCGATGGTTCCTATTCGCTTCAGGTCGCTCCCGAGCACACCACGAAGTTCATCGCGGTTTATCGGGGGGACGGGGCGACGTGGGCCGGGCAGAGCCGCGCGCGGAGGGTGCGCGTAGAGGCGAACGTCCTATTGGAGGTCCAGGGAGGCATGCCGGACCTATTCGGCGCGCATCATTTCCCGCCGGAGACAGAAACCGTTGCGCTGTCGGGGTCCGTCACGCCACCGTACACGGGGGAGCGGGTCACGGTGAGGTCTCTCGAGGTCGAGGACGACGGTAGCGAGACCTTGCTCGGCAAGGATCGCGCGAGGCTCGACGGCTCGAGTGGATACTCGTACTCGTTCCACCCACCCGACGCGGGGACGACGTACCGATTGATCGCGTGGTTCTCGGGTGACGGGAACGCTCGTTCCCACAGCGAGTCGGTCTACGTCGTCATCGATTAGCGACTAGCAGACCGCGGTGGCGCTGGATCTAGCAGCGGGGCATCCGCATGGTCGTACCGGGATCGGTCCGACCTTCGAAGATCACCGTTACCCACATGCGGTTGTTCCTCATCACCACTCCGACGCCGACGTGGGTGAAGCGGCTGTACACGATGTTGTCGCGGTGACCCGGGGAATCCATGAACGCGTGGTGGAGTTCGGCAACGTGGTTGCCGACGCCGACGTTCTCTCCTAGCGTGCTCCAGTTCGTCACCTTGCGAGAAAGGCGATCGCCGGGCGTGTGATAGAGGAGATCCTTCTTCGCCATCCCGAACGTGTGCGACCTGGCGGCCTTCGACAGCTCGGGGTCGAGGTCGAGGCGGCCCTTTCCGTTGCGGCCTCGAGCTTTGTTGATCATCCGCGCGAACTGTCGCTCCGAGTCCTTGCTCTTCCAACAGTTCGAGTGGTTGGTCGCGGTCCCGGCGGCGGTGGCAAGCGGGCTGGGTGCGAGAACGGTCAGGACTGCGGCGGCGACGATGCCACCGAACACACGACGGGTACGCATGAACATCCTCCACTTCGGTAACTGGGCTGCCCCTTGGGGGCCCCTGGTTTTGCGTCCCTGCGTTGCCGCAGGTTTGCCTTTATCGGTTGGGTCTGTGTGTTGCATCGGCCCTCGCCGACGGGTACTGAACCTGGAAATACCTGGGCTAACAGCTCGGCATCTTCAGCCTGGTGCCGGGGTTCGACCGGGCTTCGAAGATGACGGTGACCCACATGCGGCCGTCGTCGGTGACGACACCGGCCCCCACGAAGCGGTAGCTCGGGTTCAGGATGTTGGCGGCGTGGAGCGGTGAGTTCATGAACATCTTGTGGATCTGTCCGACGGCCGAGCCGTAGGCGACGTTCTCCGCGATCATGCTCCAGTTCGTGATCCGGTGGTCGAACTGAGCGGACGTTTGATGGAAGAGGACGCCTTTCTTCACCATCTCTCTGGTGTGTCGTCGTGCGACCCTCGAGAGCTCCGGGTCGAGGCGCAGCCGGCCCTTATCCCGGTTCGAGCGAGACGCGTTGACCTTCCGGGCGAAGGCGCGCTCGTCGTCCTTGATGCGATAGCAGCTCCTGCCGGCTTCAGCGGACGCGACGGTCCCCGGCGCGAGGATCGACGCGATCAGCTGGGCGGCGACGATCGCTGCGACTCGCCTCATCCGTCCGCTCATTCCGCACCTCCATGGGAATCACTTCCTGAAGTTCCTTACCTGGAAGGATTCGGCAGCGAGCCGAGCCTCCTTTAGGGCCGGAAAGCGGGACGAAACGTCTCAGAACGGACGCCGGACTAGTACGAACGGACTACTCGGGCGCCCGGAACCCCGCTTTGAGTTGCTCCCAGAGATCCTGGGATGAGTCCCAGAGCGCGGCGCGGGTTTGGAAGTTGAGCGCCATCCCGTAGGTGCCGTCGTCGGTGATGAAGCCGAGGTTGTACGCGTGGAGCTCCGCGCCGCCTTCGGAGTAGGTGTACTCCCACAGCGCCGCGTCCATCCCCTTGTACGTCGTGGGATCGATCCCGATCGTGTCGAAGTCCGACCTCTCGGCGGCCGCCGCCCAGGCCTCCTCCGGGGTCCCGTTCGGCGGCGTTACCCAGTCGACGCGCAGATAGGTCCCCGTGGCCTCGTCGCGGAAGTCGGTCGAGTTCGAGGTGCCGGGATCGCTGATCGACCAGTCGGACGGATAGACGACCGTGTAGCCGATCTCGTCGTCGGTGTAACGCGTGGATCCCGCCGGCACCTCGTTCCGGGACGGATCCGTCCGATCCTGCCGCCGGTCGCGCTCGGGCCCGGCGGCCTCCGGGGGAGTGTCCGGATCGCCGAGAACGAGGACAACCCCCACGGCGACGAGCGCGGCCGCCGCGATGACGGCGGCGACGATCCACGCGGTCCTTCGCCCGGCGGGTCGCGGAGCTCGAGGTGCGGTTGTGCGCGGGAGAGGAGCGGCGGAAGGTGTCGTGATAACGGGGTCGGTTTCCTCCGCGACCGTCGTAGTCGCAGGCGTGGGCTCGGCGCCCCCCGCCTCCAGTAGCCGGCGCAGCTCGCCGGCCGCCGGCCTCGCCGCGGGCTCCTTGGTGAGCGCCGCCGAGATGGCGGGGCCGAGGGGGCCGGCGCGTTCCCGGTCGATGTCGGGTTCCTCACCGAGAACGGCCGTCAGCGTCGGGATCGGCTGTCCCTTGTCGAACGGAGGCCTGCCCTCGATCGCGTAGTACAGGATCCCGCCGAGCGCCCATAGGTCGGTGGCGGGACTCGTTCCCGCGTCCCTCGCCTGCTCCGGCGCCATGAACGATGGAGAGCCCAGGATCATGCCCGTCGCGGTGAGCTTCGGATCGCCGGTCACCGACGCGATACCGAAGTCGGCGAGCTTCGCCGGGCCGGCCGCCGGGACCATCACGTTGCCCGGCTTCACGTCGCGATGGACGATGCCTCTGGAATGAGCGAGCTCGAGCGCATCCAGTATGTCGAGGCCTATCTCGGCGGCGCGCTGCGGGGTCAGTGGACCGTCGCGCTCGACGAGGTCGGAGAGAGTGGGTGCATCCACCAGCTCCATGATGATGAATGCGCCGGCCTCGTCCTGCAGGACGTCGTAGACGGCGACCACGCCGGGATGGTTGAGTCCCGCGGCGGTGCGAGCCTCGCGGAGAACCCGTCTCTCCATCCCATCCCGCTCGTCCGGCGGCATCGTCGTCGGGACCTTGATCTCCTTGATCGCGACCTTCCGCTGAAGGAGGTTGTCGTGAGCGCGCCAAACGACGCCCATCCCTCCCTTGCCGAGAGGAGTTTCGAGGACGTAACGGTCGCCGACGAGGCGCGCGGAGGTCTCGGAACGAGCCATGCCCACGAGGATTACCCTGCCACGCCTTCGCTAAGCCGCTGTCCCCATCTCGAAAGTAGTCCTCAATAGGCGGCGGATCTCGGACCGGACCCGGAGGTCAGGGGAACAGGCGGCGGACGCGGTGCTCGATCGCTCGTTCCGCGGCCTGGGCCTGCGCGGCGTCGAGTTTCGTTCCGGCCGGCGACCGGACGTAGAAGACGTCGACCACCCTCTCGCCCAGGGTGTCGATCTTCGCGACGTGGATGTCGAGGCCGAGTTCGCCGAGCGCGCTCGTGATCGCGTATAGCAGTCCGAGGGCATCCGGCGCCCTCACCTCGAGAACGGTCGAGTGTTCGGATTCATCCTGAAGCACTCGCACCTCCGCCCGGACCGGTACGCGGGGCCGGTAATCCAGTGCTTTCTGCTCGAGTTGCGCCTCCAGCGCGACGCGACCCGCGAACGAAGCCGCGATGTCGTCCTTCAGCCGTGACCAATCGGCGTTATCGGGAGCTTGCACGACGAATCTTTCCAGGGCGAGACCGGTGTCGGTCGAATACGCCTGCGCCCTCAGGACCGACATGCGATGCAGCGCGAGCACCCCGGCGGTCCGCGCCAGGGCTCCGGGTGTATCCGGCACGCAGATCGTGAGCGCCGCCTCGCCCGCGCGGACCTCGATGTGGGCAGAGACCTCTCCCGGGTATGGGGGATCGAGAAGCAATCGGAGGTCTTCGGCCATGTCCTCTACGTGGGTCGACGCAAGGTACGACGGAGGGAGCGTGGCCAGCACGCGCTCGGCGGAGCCGGCCGCGACGGGATCGTAGGCCTCCAGCTCGCGCAAGCGCTGCGCGACATCGCTCCGGCGCGGGAGCTCGCCGGTCTCGAGGGCGACGAGTGCCTTCCGGTACGTCTCCGCGACGAGCGACGCCTTCCACGGGCTCCAGCTCTCCCTGCCGGTGGCCCGGCCGTCGGCAGCGGAGAGCACGTAGAGCATGCGCAGAACGCGAGGGTCGCCGATCGTTGCCACGAGCCCTCCGATGACTCCTCCGTCGTCCAGATCTCGCCTCGTTGCGGTGTCGGAGAGCAATAGATGATGACGAACGAGCGCGGCCACGTCCTCGACATCGCGGTGGGGGAGACCCATCCGCGCCGCGGCCTTGCGGGCGATCCGCTCTCCGGCGACGGAGTGGTCCTCGCCGGAGCCCTTCCCGATGTCGTGCAGGAGGGCCCCGATGTAGAGCGCGGAAAGGTCGCCGGCCTCCTCCGAGGCCGAGCGCGCAAGACCATCGGTCGCGAGACAGGCCTGGATCGATGCGACGGTGACGAAGGAATGTCCGTCGACGGTGTAGCGATGGTAGGGGTCGTGCTGGGCGCGCCCTCGTACGTTGTCCCACTCGGGGAGGAGCACGGGCCATGCACCGACATGCTCCGCGAGCTGAAGGGCCGCCTCTGCGTCGGGACCTTTCAAGAGCTCGAGGAAAGCCCGCAGCATGTCCTCGTCCCATCGTTCACACGGTGGTACCCGGAACGCTTGCTCGAGCCAGGCGATATCGGGGGCCGCGATCGCGCGCCCGGTCGAGGAGCGGGCGGCGAGGAGCCTCAGCGCGGTCGAGAGTTGCGGCGGCGATCCCGCCTTCACGCCGAGGAGGCCGTCCTCTATCCGGATCCCGTCGCCGAGGTCGTGACTCGATCCCGATCTGCGGGGACCGCCGACGGCCTGATCGACGAAGCGCTCGAACGACATCGCCGTCACGTGCTCGATCCGGCGCGCGGCGGCATGGACCCTCGCCATCAGTTCGTCCGCTGCGTCCTCGTGCTCGATCCCCAGTCGGCCCGCAACGCGGGGTTGGAGTTCGATGTGTATGCGGTCGAGCTTCCTGGTTACCTCGGAATGAAGCGCCTCTCGCACCGACATCAGCAACTCGAATGGGTCGAGGAGGTCGGGCGGCGCGTCAGTTCCGAGGACCACGGCGAGCCACTGAATCGCATTGACATCGCGGAGCCCTCCGATGTCGTCTTTGAGATCCGGGGCCAGCATCCAACCGGCCTTATCGGCGTGGCGATGCCGCTCGGCGGTGCTCTCGACGATCCGTCGAACGAGACCCTTTCGGCCCTTGTGGAGCCAGCGCGCCCGCCGATCCATGAATTCCTCGAACGGACCGTGTGCCCCGGTGACGAACCGGGCGGATAGCGCCGCCGTCGCGGCATGGATGTCGTTGCCACATCGATCTACGGCGTCCTTAGGATCGGCCGCCGCGTGACCCACTTGGAAACCGGCATCCCACAACGGGTAGAGAAGGTTCCTCAGGGTCGCGCGCGAAACCTCGGCATCCTTCGATCGTCCCGGCCAGAGGAAGAGGAGGTCGATGTCGGAGTGAGGCGATAGTTCCCCTCGCCCATAGCCGCCGACCGCGACCACCG
>JBOGXG010000268.1:0-6230 GCA_050694195.1 Actinomycetota bacterium
GACGACAGGTATTGAGTCAACGCGTAAACGACACATAGTCCCGCCGTAACGATCGCGAGAGTCAGCGACGCGTTCCCTGAGGGAACCGCCGATTCGATCGTGATGGCGGCGAGCCCTGCGGTAACGAGCACGATCCACGCGGTGATACGGAAGTGGCCGCGACGCACGACACCCCACGATTGCGTCCAGGCTGCCGCTCCCACCCAGCCGACGGTCCATTCCGTGAGGACCAGCGCCAGTACGGACCCCGCTCCGGTCACCTAGATCCGAGGCGGTTCTTCAACCAGCCGGGAACCATCCCCGTCGAGATGTCGAGGATCTGACGCACGATCTGCAGCACGTCCTCCTCACCGTCCCAATGGTCCAGGACCACCTCGTCCGGGACACGGTTGAGGATCTGATCGAGGGCGAACGCGGCGATGAATAGATCGTCGAGTTGCCCGAGGCCGGGGAGCACGTCGGGTATGAGATCGATCGGCGAGACGAGATAAGCACCCAGGATCAACAGCGTGGCCTTCGCCCGCGCCGGCACCCGAGGGTCGCGCGTCAGCTTCCACAGCAGCTTGATCAGTCGCGGTCCGAGAAGGATGAACTCCTTCAGGTCCGTCTGGGGCGGCGCCGCCGATGAGCCCGCGGAGGGGCGCGGCGGGGACGCCGGCTCGATCTCCTTGCCTCCGCTCATGCTTCCCTCATCCTTCGAGAACCAGCGCGGCGGCCCCCACGACGCCGGCGTCGGTCCCGAGGACCGCCGTGTCGATCCTCGTCGGTCGCCGTCTCTGGGCTGCGTTCATCTCGTGAAGAGTGTCCCGTGCGGGACCGAGGTACGGCTCTCCCGCTTTAACCACACCGCCCCCGAGGACTATCACCTGTGGGTCGAACAGATTGACGACGTTGGAGAGTCCGATCCCCAATGCCCGGCCGGCGCGCCGCAGCACGGAGCGTGCAGCCTCGTCGTATTCGCGCGCCGCCATCGCCACGTGCCTGGCGGTGATCGACGACTTGGTGCCGGCGAAGGAGAGGATCGTGGACGAGGGGTCCTCGTCCACAGCTTCGGCCGCCATCCGCCGGATCGCGCTCCCCGAGGCGAACTGCTCGAGGCATCCACGCAATCCGCAAGAACAGGGTGGTCCGTCGGGATCGACGACGAGGTGCCCCAACTCGGCCGCGGCTCCGGACGCTCCGTGCACTATGCGCCCCTCCACGATGAACCCGCTGCCGACGCCGGTGCCGAGCGTCACCATCACTACGTGCTCCAGGCCTTTGGCCGTCCCGAAGCGATGCTCGCCCCACGCGGCCACGTTCGCGTCGTTGTCAACGCGGACCGGGACGTCGATGCGAGCGGCAACCGCGGCGGCGACGTCGGGGTCGTCGTAGATGAGGTTCGGGGAGAAGTTCACTCGGCCGTTGAAGGGGTCCACGAATCCGGCGAGACCGACCCCAACCCCCACGATGTCGGCCGTCACCTCGGGTGCCTGTGACGTGAGGTCGTCGATCACCGAGATGATGCCTTTCGTCCCGGCCGAGGGATCCGTCGGTCGTTCGGACCGCGCCAGGATGCCGCCTTCCGCGTCCACGATGGCGGCCCGCGTTCCGGTGCCGCCGACATCTACTCCGATCGCAGTGCGCGCGCTCATGGCTTCAGGATATGCGTCAGCCGATGTCTATCCGCGTGACCTTGCCGTCCCTCTCGGGATCGGTTTTCTTGGCCTGCTCCCCTATCACCTCGCCCGCCTCGTCGAGGAGTATCCCCGCCGCGACGATCAACTCGCGGGCCGCGGCGGCGAGATGTTCAAGGACCTCGGGTTTGGTGTTCCTTACGACGGCGATCGTTGCACAGATGGGACAGTAGGCGCACGCCTCGGAAGAGAGTCCGTGCTCATGCTGCTCGGCGAACAGATCGCTGTAGCGAGCTGCTCTTGATGGGTCATCGTCCACTAGCGGCCTTTGGTCGTTCGAACAAGACCTCTAGTCTCTCATCCCTCAGGTTCGCCTCGGTTATGGAGCGCGCCAGCAAGACGTTGGGAAGCATGATGGTTCGCCTGTAAGACCCAACCTTGATGAATAACTCGTCTCCCTTGGTGGAGAGCTCGAGGTCGCCACGCTGGGTGAAGGGAAGGCGCAGGCTCAGTCGATAGGCATCGCCCTTCTTCGTGATGCTCATCGGCTCATCCACGAACAGAACCTCGCCGGCATCTACATCTCCGTAGATCTCCTCACCGAGATCGCCGAGCAGCGAGAGGCCGCTCAACTCGCGATCCCGAAGGCGCGCCCGCAAGATGGGTATCGGTTCGAAGCTTTCGTGGATCGTTTCCAGATGCTTCGCCTGCGCATCCTTCCAACGGGCGAAGTAGGGATCCGAGACCTCCTCCGGCAGCAACCTGTTGGCGACGATCGCGTCGACCCGGTATCCGAAGAGGCTGAGATACGTGAACGTGCGTTGGGCTTCGGCGATCACCATGCGCTCTGGATTCACGACCAGGCGGACGGAGGTGGTCTCCACGTCGGTTAGCACCCGTCGGACGCCGTCGAGCTTGTCGTAGAAGCGCTTGACGGCGTCGTAGACACCGGAGTCCGGCAGAGGGAAGCTCGTGATCCGTTTCGCCACCGGCCGAAGGGCACCCATCACGCGTCGCTCGATGGGGAAGATGCGCTCCATGTACCACTGGATGATGTCCGGCAGCGATAGCAGTCGAAGCGTTTCCCCCGTCGGCGCACAATCGACGACGAGAACGTCGTAAGGGTCTTCATCGTGGTGTCGCTTGACGTCGGCGAGTGAGAACAGCTCGTCCAGTCCGGGGATGACCGAGAGCTCCTCGGATTCCACCTCCCCGAGGCCGGCCCAGTTCAAGATCGAAACGGCATGCTGCTGGATCTCGCGCCAGTTCTCTTCGAGGCGCCGTTGCGGGTCGATCTGCTCGGCCCACAGGTTGTCGGATACCTCGACCGGGTCGGGACCGAGCTCGTGATCCAGCGCGTCCGCCAGGGAGTGCGCCGGGTCTGTCGACATGATCAGGGTCTTGCGCCCAGCGGCGGCCATCCGGAGAGCGGTCGCGGAGGCGACGGTCGTCTTCCCGACCCCGCCCTTGCCGGTGAAAAGGATTATCCGCACTCAGCCGGAACCTTCGACGCGTTTCTTCAGGTCCTCCAGCGCGCTGCGGACGATCTGTTTCTCCGCCTGTTTCTTGAGGAAGCCGGGCACTTTGAAACCGGGGTCGATCTCCATCTCGTAGCGAACCTCGGTGACGTCGTCGAACTCGTCGAACGCGTAGGAGCCGCTCAGTTTCTTCACATCACCGTCGACGAGGTCCCAGGAGAACGAATCCGGAGCGTCGGAGTAGTCGTACTCCAGCGTGTAGCTGACGACCTTCAGCTTGGCGTCGACCTTGAACCAGACGTGTGTGGCCCGCCCCTCCCCGTCGGTCTCCTCGACCCTCGTCTCCTTGATGTTCGGGTTCCATTCCGGGTAGCCGGCGAAATCGGTCGCCACCTCGAATATCTCTTCCGCCGTCGCTTTCACGTCGATCGTGTCCTTCACCCTGTCGCCCATCAGGCCTCCCGTCGGTGTGGAAAAGCTCGCTTGGTGGCTCGGAAGTATCCAACGTTGACGCAGACGGTACGACCGATCGACATCGAGGAGACGAGCGGCTGGTGGACGTGACCGAAATAATGGCGTCGCGGTTGCACGTCATTGATGTACTCGAGTAGATCCTGGCTCCCGCGCTCCGAACGTTTGGCGAGGGTATCCCAGCAAAGTTCGGGGATCGCAGGCGGGATGTGCGAGCAGAGGACGTCCACTTCGGGAAGACACTGGATCTTCGCTCGCATCTCTTCTTCGGTGATCTCGCCCGCGATGTGGAGCGGCGTCGGGAGTGCGCCTCCCGCGAACCCGAAACGCTCGCCCTCCAGTTCGATGACCGAGGTATCGGCGTCGTTGGCCGCCGGGGTGGAATCGATGAAGGCCGCAGCCATGTTGGGGATGTCCACGTTTCCGAGGATCAGGTGAGTGGGATCGGGAAGGTGAGCGAAGATCTCCTCGTACTGGGCGGCCGCCAAAGCCCCGAAGCGGTCCCTGATCTCTTGCTCGCGTCCCGCCGAACGCGAGTGCATGATCCGCTGCGCTTCTTCCACACGGCCCTCGGTGCGAAGCTGGACGACCTCTGCCACATCGTCCACGGAGAAGATGTCCACCAGGATCCCGGACATCTCGGCGTAATCGATCACGTTCAACAGATCGCCCAGGAGCAGAAGTGTCGAGCCTTCAGGCACCGCCTTGGGGATCGCGTCCGCCGCGCCGTGGAGATCGGAGATGACATAGATCGACATCGTCGACATCGTACGGCTGCAGCCCCGACCACGGGACCTTCGCGCCGCTCGGTCCCGTTAGGTTGCGGGTATGCCACAGCTGCTCGTTCACGGCGGAGTCTCGGGAAAGCCACTGCTCCGGATGCCCGAGATCGATCACGCTCTGATGGTTCCGAACGGCGGCGCCGTCGATCTGGTCGAGGAGGCCGTTCGCAGACTCGAAGACGATCCCGCCCTCAACGCGGGATGGGGGGCAGTGCTGGATAGAGACGGACGACTTGAGCTCGACGCAGGTATAGCCGACGGTCATCGTGATCGCTGCGCCGGCGTCGCGAACGTGACAGTTCGACATCCGATCTCACTCGCTCGCCGCGTCATGGAGGAGACGCCGCACGTGCTGCTCACGGGGGCCGGCGCGCAGGCTTTCGCCGGCGACATGGAAACCCTGGGATCGTCGACTCCGGAACAGCAGAGCCGCTGGAGCGATGCCTCCGAGGCGGGCCGGCTGGATCTCGAAAGCTTCGGCTCCGCCGAGCACGTCGACACCGTCGGAGCGATAGCCCTAGACGACTCCGGTGCCCTCGCGGCCGGGTCGTCCACCGGCGGAGTGTTCGGAAAGATGCCGGGTCGAGTTGGGGACGCTCCGATATTCGGCGCGGGCATCTATGCCTCCGCGCACGTCGCGGTCATGGGGACGGGCGTGGGCGAACTGTTCCTCGCCACCCTGGCGTCGCAGCGGGTCGGGATGATGGTCGAGGCGGGAGCGCATCCGCAGAAGGCGTGCGAGGAAGTGATCGCCTACCTCGGTACGAGGGCCGGCCTCCCTGCGGGACTCCTTGCGATCGACTCCCAGGGACGCGAGGGGGCGGCCTTCAGAGGAGGCTCGTTACCGGTAGCGAGTTCGAGTGGAAAGGTGAGGCCGGTGCGGCTCAGCTAGCGCGGATCCCGGCCCCCATCAGAAGCACCATCAAGAGGAAGAGAAGTCCGAGGACCAGATACATGAACGTCTTCCCTTTGAGGATCACGGCGGTTGGGTTGTGTTGAGCCTCGCGATAGGAATCGTGTGCGGCGAGTAGCCACAGACCCAGTGCGGTGAAGCCGAACACAACGGTGATCAGGCCGGACTTCTGGATGATGCCCATCACCGCCGTGAAGATCACCCAGATGCTGAGCACGCCACGTGCGACGGCCTGACCCCACGATCCGAGATAGCCGTGTCCGGCTCCCGGGAAGAAGAGCGAGATCATCGCTACGGTGTTGGGATCGCGTTCCACCCGCGTGGATGCTTCCTCGTTGACGGTGTCGGCGAAGCGCGTTCCACATACGCTGCAGGTCGACAACGCCAGCGGGTTCTCGGTGTCGCAGGAACGGCACGTCCAGACGACGCCGGTCTCCGTCACCGTGAACGCGCCCCGCTTCGTGCCCACGGCCTCTGGGGGCGGGGGCTTCGACGGGACCGCGGGCACATCGGGCGCTTCGGAGTCGGAATCGGTCGCGGTGTCGATGTAGGAGGCGTAGGCGGAGCCACCGGGCTGGGCCACCCAGGCCTCCTCGGGAGCCGCCCCGGCATCGAGCTGCCTGGGCCCTGGGTTATCCGGTGCCTCCTCGAGCGCCTCGGGAGACGGCTCGGGCTCGGGCTCGGGCCGGGGCGCGAACCGGCGCAGGCATTGACCGCACCACTCGGCGTCGGCGCGGTTGAGCCCGCCGCAGGACGGGCAGCGCATGTGCTCCTGCGAGGTCCCTCTATCCAGTTCCTGCTGCGACGTTTCCACCTACCCGGCTCCAGTCGGTAGTCGGCAGCGCTCTAGGATCGCTCCCAGGGCGCACCTCAACTATCGACCCCTCTGGAGCCCATATTTAAGTATTTCCCGGCAGGGTTTCCCGGCCGGCCCCGTCCTCCCCGCCTAGGTGTAGACGTGCTCCGGGCC